>MVCS01000113.1 GCA_002049885.1 Planctomycetales bacterium 4484_123
GCATCGCCCGTTGCGGGACTACCGTCTCGCCCGTTGACCTTCAGGCCATCTCAAACCCGCTGCCGGTTTTGGGCTCGAAAGTACAATTCGGCCAGGGGGAATGTTTTTCTGAAGGCTTTTTCCGATTATTCCCGATTCGCCGCTCCTCGCTGCTCCCCTGCCACGGCACGTGACTTGAGCCGGGAGAAATGCTATATATTCGGTCTCGAGATATCAGAGTAACTCAGGAGCCTGCCACCATGCCGAGCGTGACGACCGCGACCCAACCGGCCAGCCAGCCGGCGGGCCAGAGCGCTGCGGAGGTAGCTTGGTATGCAAGGGAGTTCCTCAACAATGCCCTGTGGCAGTGGGCCACATTGCTGGGAATCCTGCTGGCCACATTCGCCCTCGGCAGGACCATCTCTTTCCTGCTGGCCCGGCAAGGACGGCGATTCATCGAGCGAGCGCACCTGCCGGGCCTGGGAATGATATTCCGCGCGCTGGCCAAGCCAGGCAGCATGCTGGTCTTTGCCGGCGGGCTGTATGTGGGTGGCAGAATCCTCAACCTGAAGGTTCATCCCGCCCACGACCTGAGCAGCTTCTGGCCCAAGCTATGCCAGACCATCGCCGTGCTGGCCGTCGGCTGGGCGGTGTACCGCCTGGTGGACGCGCTGGAGTACTGGCTGGCACGATGGACAGCCCGCACGCGGACCCAACTGGATGACCAGCTTGTGCCCATCCTGCGCAAGACCCTGCGCGTCTTCACCATCATCCTGGCGCTGCTGTTCATCGCCCAGAACATCTGGCATTGGAACATAGGCGCGCTGCTGGCGGGGCTGGGGCTGGGCGGATTGGCATTCGCGCTGGCCGCCCAGGATGCTCTGAAAAACCTCTTCGGCTCGGTGACCATCTTCGCCGACCGGCCCTTCCAGATGGGCGAGCGGATCAAGATCGGCGAGTTCGACGGCGTCGTCGAAGAAGTCGGCCTGCGCTCCACCCGCATCCGAACCCTGGACGGCCACCTGGTGACCGTACCCAACTCCACGGTGGCCGACTCGCCCGTGGAGAACATCGGCCGGCGGCCTTACATCCGGCGTGTCTTCGACGTCACCATCACCTACGACACGCCGCCGGAGAAGGTCATCCGGGCGGTGGAGATCATTCGCGAGATGCTGGATGCCCGCAAGGATCACTTCCCCAAGGACCTTCCCGGGCGGGTGTATTTCCGCGAGCTGGAGGCCTACAGTCTGAACATAGTGGTGTACTACTGGTTCACCCCGCCTGACTGGTGGCAGTACCTGGCCTTCACGCACGATTTCAACATGGAGCTGCTCCGCCGCTTCAACGAAGAGGGCATCGAGTTCGCCTTCCCCACCCAGACGCTGTACCTCAGGCAGAACCCGGACTCGCCGCAGCGAGACGCCTGAACCGTTGGCATTGGCAATCAAGCCCGCCCGCGTGCGGTCAATCCCTTCGCTCAGCCTGCGTCTTGGATGCTTCGTCGTGAACGATCTCCACGTCCGGCAGGGCGTTGAGGAACTCCCGCCCATAGGGCCGGCTCACGATGCGATGGTCCAGGCACACGACGAAACCCGTGTCGGTCGTGGAGCGGATCAGCCTGCCGAAGCCCTGCTTGAAGCGGATGACGGCCTCGGGCAGTTGGTACTCCATGAACGGTTCGCCTCCCCGGCTGCGGATGGCCTCGATGCGGGCCTCGACGATGGGCTCGTCCGGCACGGCGAAGGGAAGCTTCACGATGGTCACGTTGGACAGGGCCTCGCCAGCCACATCCACGCCCTGCCAGAAGCTCATCGTCCCCAGCAGCACACGTCGCCCGCCGCGACGGAAGCGGCGCAACATGGCCGACCGCGGCAGCGAGCCGCCCTGAACCAACAGCTCGTATCCCTCGCGCTCGGCAAAAGCCGCCAGCATCCCGGCCGCCGCCTCAAGCATCCGGTAGGAGGTGAACAACAGGAAACATCGCCCCCGGCTCTTGGCGACGTAGTACTCCATCACCGGCACCGCTCGAGGCAAGAAGTCCTCCAGGCGGTTGGGATCGCCCAGGTGGGTCTCGACGTATAGCTTTGCCTGCCGGCGGTAATCGAAAGGACTGTCCAGCCGCAGCTCCACCGGGTCCTCCAGCCCAAGTCGGCTGCGGATGTAGTCGAACCCGCCCACCCCAGGCCGGGCCGTCGTCAGAGTGGCCGAGGTAAGCACGGCCGAGTTGACAGTCTCGAACAAGGCCGAGCGCAGGATCGGCGCCACGTTGATCGGCGCGCACGCCAGGTAAACCTGGCGGGCCCGGCGGTAGGCCCGGACCGTCCGCCAGTAGGCATAGTCCTCGTACTCCTGGGCGATCAACTCTTCCGTGGTGGCGGCCAGGTCGGCTGCACGCTGTTCGTAGGCGCGGATCTCCAGGGCCGTGGCCGGGTCGGGCATCGCCTTCCGCAAACGGAGCAGGTGCCCCACGAGTACCCGCAAGGCCGGCGAGAGTGAGTTCGGAACGGCGTTCGGCTGGGTCAGTCGGCCGTTGGGAGCCACCCCGGGCGGACCGGCCTCAGCCAGGGCGTCGAAGAAGGCATCGGCCGCCGAGGCCGCCGAGCGCGCCGCCCTTATCGCCTCCGCGTCGTCGGCCAGGGCCAACACGCCGCGATCGTTGCGCGGGTTGTACAGCTCCCGCAGCAACGTCTGCACCGCCCCGGAGCTGACCGAGGTGCCGAAGTGGTCCGAGGCCACTGCCTCCAGTGTGTGGGCCTCGTCCAGGACCAGCAGGTCGTAGCCGCCCAGGAGTTCGGCCTGCGAGCCCCGCCTGCCGTGCCGAAGGGCCAAGTCCGAAAACAACAGGGCGTGGTTGACCACCAGCAAGTTCGCCTTCCGCATCTCCTGGCGGGCCAGGCGAAAGTGGCAGCGATGATAGTGCGGGCAGTCGCTGCCGGCGCAGGAGCCACGCTCGGCCTGAAGGCGGCTCCAGACCGCAGCGGAAACGGCGAAAGGCACATCCTGGCGCGAGCCCGTCGGCGTTCGCCCAGCCCAGTCGCTCAGGCGCAAGAGCTGGTCGATCTCACGGGCCGAGCCGAACATGCGCTCGGCCCGACGCCGCGCGACCTCCAGCCGGCGCATGCACAGGTAGTTGTTCCGTCCCTTGACCAAGACGGGCTTGAAGGGCAGCTTGAGGTGCTCCTGCAGGAACGGCAGGTCCTTGTCGGTGAGCTGTTCCTGGAGGGCGATCGTATAGGTGGACACGACCACCCGCTGTTTGCGCTGGATACCCAGGATGGCCGGGACCAGATAGGCAAAGCTCTTGCCCACGCCCGTGCCGGCCTCTACGAGCAGGTGTCGGCAGTCGTCAAACGCCGCCTCCACCGCCCGGGCCATCTCCAACTGCTGGTCGCGGCGCTCGTAGTTGGGCAGGGCCGCAGCCACCGGCCCGCCGGGGGCGAGAATGTCCGCCGCGGCGCGGCTCATCTACCGCTCCAAGGCGCCGGCTGGGCCAACTGGCTGATGATCACGTACAGGAACCAACCCATCCAGCCGAGCGAACAGACCGTCACCACCGCAGCCAGCACGGTGATGAACGTCCGCCCCCGCACCACGCTGCTGCGCATGGATGAGACGATCCTGTCCTTGGCCAAGGTCAGCATGGCCAGTAGCACCGCACCCACGGTGACGGGAATGCTGGTGCTGTGGATCGCCGAGTACAACCACACCGCCCGCGAAACCTCCACACGCGAGCCCTTGTCCAGCAGGTAATAGTGCAGCCGGCCGCCGTCGGAGTCAGCCTCCAGACGCACCCCACCGTGGATCGCCTCGCCCGGCAAAGAGAAATAGGCCACCGTGTAGGCCAGAAAGTTCGCCAGGCCCAGCACGATGACCCAGATGCACACCCGCGTCCGCAGGTTCAGCCAGCCCTCGGCCGCCTCGGGATCCTGCTGGTCCGCCACGCCGTCCACTCTGTGCGGTCCGCTCTGCATCAGCTCCCATGCCCGTCACCGACCGACGCGGGCCCGACCGGCCGGCTTCATCGGCCCGACCGCGCCCGCCGACCTGGACGCCTAAGTGCCCACCACCCCCTCCAAGGGCGAAGAGGCCGTGGCGTACAGCTTCCGCGGGATTCGCCCGCCCCGGCGGGCCAGCAGGCCGGCCTCCAGCGCCAGGCGCATCGCCCGGGCCATGATGATGGGGTCCTTCGCGCCGGCCACGCCCGTGTTCAACAGCACGCCGTCGGCGCCCAGCTCCATGGCGATGGTCACGTCAGAGGCCGTCCCCACGCCCGCATCCACGATCACCGGATACTCCTCGTCGCCTGCCTTGAGCTGCTCCAGGATGATGCGGATGTTGCAGGGATTCAGAATCCCCTGGCCCGAGCCGATGGGGCTGCCCGCCGGCATCACCGAATCGGCCCCCGCCTCCTTCAGCCGGCAGGCCATCACCGGGTCGTCACTGGTGTAGCACAGCACAGTCAGACCCTCCGCCTTGAGGGTCTTCAGCGCCTCCAGCGTGCCCACAGGGTCCGGCAGCAGGGTCTTGCGGTCGCCGAGGACCTCCAGCTTCACCCACCCGCTGCCGGGATTGCCCAGCCCCTCCAGCAACTCCCGGCCCAGTACCGCGGTGCGGACCGCATCCTCGGGGCTGAAACAGCCGGCCGTATTGGGCAGCAGGATGTAGCGCTGCGGGTCGAGAAAATCCAGGATGTTCCGGCCACGCTCGTCGGTCATTCTTTCACGGCGAACGGCCACGGTCACCACCTGACAGCCACTCTCGGCCAGGGCCTCGCGCATGAGCTCGTACGTGGCGTACTTGCCCGTGCCCACGAACAACCGGCTGGTAATCGAAAACCCGCCGATACGAAGCGGTTTGTCCTTTGCCTCAGTCATCGCTGTTTCCACCACAAATCAAGAAACACAAGGTAGGTCCGACGACGCCAGCCCCGCGGCCCCGGCCGACCGCCCGGCTTCACCCGCCGCCGACCAGCGTCACGATCTCCACAACATCGCCATCGGCCAGCGGCGTTGCGGCATAATCGCCCCGGCGCACCAGCCGCTTGTTCCGCTCCACCGCGATTCGCCTGGGCTCCAAGCCCAGCCGCTCCACCAAGCCGGCCACCGTCGCCCCCTCCGGCACGTCGTGCTCCTCGCCGTTCACACGCACCCGCATCGACCAACACCTCACAACCTCCCCCGGCCACCATGGGCCAGGGCGCACAAACCACCAGCCCTCAAGAAGTGATTCTACGCAATCCGCCCCACCTATTGAAAGACCCCGTAGAAAACCCGCCCGCCATCGAAAAACGCGCACGCACCACAGAGGCAGCACGCCCTCTCAAGAGCGGCACCGGCCGTCACAAGTACAACCCCGCCGGTCCGACGTCATACCCCCCGGCCTTACAGCACCGACAGCACCGGCAACTCCAGCAGGTCCACCGGCCCGCCCAGCTCAACCAGCCCGCCCTGGCCATCCGCACCAACAGCCGCCACCACGGTCCGGCCCACCCCAGCCTCGCTCAGCTCGCTGCTGGCAGCGCCCCCATCAGCCGCCCAAGCCACCCCCAACCCGCCAGCCAAATCGGCCGCGCCC
>MVCS01000114.1 GCA_002049885.1 Planctomycetales bacterium 4484_123
GGAGACGGGCTGGGCCTCACAGCCTCTCCAGGGCCTCACGAAGCTGCCGGGCCGACAGACCGGCCACATGGAGCTGCTTTCTGGGCCCGCCCTGACCGGCCACGACCCTTACCCGACGGGCAGGCACGCCCACGGCCCGGGCCAGCACGGCGGCGATGGCCTTGTTGGCCCTGCCCTTCTCAGGCGGGACGGAGACGGCCACCTTCAGGCAATCGCCCAGGACGCCGACAACGCGGTCGCGCGACGAGCCCGGCACGGCCTTGACGGCAATTACCACCCCGCCGGCGACATCACGAATGTCGAGCTGCTCCACGTCTTCCATCGCCCTGTCGCCCGGCCCCGGCCCTTCCGCGCCAAGTTCCCGCACGCCGTAATCAAGCCGTAAGCAACCTGTGAAATCTGTGAAATCTGTGTAATCTGTGGACTACAGCATGCCCTGCCGTCGGGCATACTCGAAGATGCCGCCAGCGGCGATGATGGCCCCCACGTCGCCCAGGACGGCACAGGTGATGCTCTCGCCGGTGCGGGCGACCGTCAGCGTGGCCGATTCCACGTCGATCGTGACCTCGTCGCCCGTGACGATTCTGTCGATGAGTCGTTCGGTCGATGAGTCGTTCGGGGGTCTCGAAGGGCACGAGGTATCCGCCGTTGATGCTGTTGCGGTAGAAGATGCGGGCATAGGACTGGGCGACCACGGCCTTGACCCCGGCTGTGGCCAGGGCCAGCGGGGCGTGCTCGCGAGATGAGCCACAGCCGAAGTTCTTCCCCGCCACCACCACGGCATATTCGCTGCGGAAGGCTCCTGGGGCCACGAAGGGGATGTTTCCCTCCGGCAGCCCGGAACTGGCCGGCGGCAGGCCCGAGAGGGCGTACTGGCCGAAGTACTTGCGTTCCTCGGGGATGGCCGGGTTATACGAGAGGTACTCGGCGGGGATGATCTGGTCGGTGTCAACGTTGTCGCCAACGACGAACGCCTTGCCGCGAATGACCTTTTCCATTCAAGGGGTCCTCTGTCGCCGCCGGACCACCGGCGGCGGGGAGATCAACGGCCAATCGTGTCATTCTAACGCCGCCTGCGGTGGGCCGCAAACGGTCCGCCCGGGCCGCTAGAGCCGGTCCGACGCGGGCACTTGCCACCACCGAATCGACGGGCGACTCCGGCGCGGGGGAGGCAAAAAAGAGGGCGATACCCAGGCGGAGGGAGACCTGAGAATCGCCCCTACTAGCCGCAACCCAAACGTAGGCGGAGGGAGACCTACGTTCCTTCGTGGGTGCAGCGGACATTACTCAGCTTATTCGGTTGCTTCCACTTCATTATACGTACCAAGAGCCCTGGCGGTTCAATCGCCCGGGCCCTGTGGCCGGACTAGAACTCAGGCAGTTTATTCGGCGAAGCAGTGAGAAAAACTTGAAAAAAACTGGACGGCCCGGCGCTGCGGCGTGCCGTCCACGTGCTGTCGTGACAGTGACCGCCCGCCCCGGGCCGGGGTGCGGGCACCTTCGGTTCGCCTTGGCTGGAAACATCCGGCAACGCCTCCCTAATTGCCGGCAGCGCAGATGTTCCGGCCAGTTCCCACCGACGGGCAGACCCAGCGGCCACGGCGGCCACCAAGGCCATTCCACCACCGGCCCCTGCTGCCCGTCGCCGCCCCGTCCCATCCGTGGGCGGGGCGCTTTCCGGCGGCAGGCGCTCCGCCGCGCCTGCCGGCACTCACTGCCGCCAGCCCGACCGAGTGGGTTGTCCCGTTCCATGCAGCCGTGGCACACCCGCCCGGGCCGACGGATCCCAGCCCTACAGCCAAGCTCCCGCGAACTCTTATGCAAATCCGCCAGGCCCCACAGCCTGCCTGGCCGGCTCAGCTACAGCCCAACGTGGAGCCGCAGTTGAAACACTTGTAGCAGTTCCCGTTCCGGACCGTGATGGCCCCGCAGAAATCACAGGCGGGGGCATCGTCCTGGAAGTGGCTGAACTGCTGGTCGATACGGTCCAGCCCGCCCACGCGGGCCTGGATCCGCCCCGGGCCAGCCGCCCGATGGGCCGGCTCCAGCCCCGCCGGGGGCCCAATCACCGTGTTTCGCGATTGGGACGCCCCCCCATCGCCATCGCCGCCATTGGCCTCCGGCCCGTCACCATTGCCATTGCCGCCGTCGGACCGAGAGGACGCCGGGGCGTAAAGGCCGGCGCCGGCGAGCGCCGCATCCCTGGGCGCCGCCCTGCCGGCGCCGTCCGAGGTCTCCAGGCCGCGGCCCCCGCGGTCCGGAGCCTCTGTCCGGGAGGAGAAGTCGTCCGTGACCCCCTCCGGGGCATTCCTCGTGGCCGTCTGGCCAGCCGACGCGGGCCGCCAGGCCTCGCCGCCTCTGCCGTAACCGTCCAGGAACTGCATGCCCAGCCAACGAAAAATGTAATCCACGATGCTCTTGGCAAAGGGGATGTCCGGGTTGGAGGTCATGCCGCTGGGCTCGAAGCGCTGGTGAGAGAACTTCCGCACCAGTGCCTCCAGTGGTACGCCATACTGGAGGCAGAGGCTGATGGCCGTGGCGAAGGCGTCCACCAGCCCCCCCACCGTGGAACCCTCCTTGGCCATCGTGACGAACAGCTCCCCGGGCTGGCCCTCGTCGTACAGGCCCACCGTCATGTAGCCCTCGTGCCCGAGGACCTCGAACTTGTGGGTGATGGAGCGCCGGGTCTGCGGCATCCGCCGCCGCCGGGGCACGGGCTTGGCCGGTGCGGCAGCCTCTTCGTCCCGTTCGGCCGCGGAGGTCGCGGTGACCTTCACCGGCTGGGCCACCTTGGAACCGTTGCGGTAGATGGCCACCGCCTTCAGACCCATCCGCCAGCCGTTCAGGAAGACGTCCTGTATCTCCTCCACCGTGGAGTCCTTGGGCATGTTGACCGTCTTGGAGATGGCGCCGGAGAGGAACGGCTGCACGGCCGCCATCATCCGCAGGTGACCCATGTAGTGGATGCACCGGGTACCGTTGGCCGGCTTGAAGGCACAGTCGAAGACGGCCAGATGCTCGTCGGCCAGCCCGGGCGCGCCCTCGATGGTGTCATTCTCCTCGATGTACTTGAGGATTTCGGCGATCTGGTCGCGGTCATACCCCAGCCGCTCCAGCGCCATCGAGACCGTCCGGTTGACCAGCTTGAACATGCCCCCGCCGGCCAGGTGCTTGTATTTCACCAGGGCGATGTCCGGCTCGACGCCGGTGGTGTCGCAGTCCATCATGAACCCGATGGTCCCGGTCGGAGCCAGCAGCGTCACCTGGGCGTTGCGGTAGCCGTACATCCTGCCGGCGGCGATGGCCTCGTCCCATCCGGCCCTGGCCGCGGCCAGCAGCTCCGGCGGGCAGTGCTCGGGGTCGATGTCCTCCACCGCCTGCCGGTGCATCTGCATCACATTCAGCATCGGTCGGCGGTTGCGGGGGAACTCCGCAAACGGCCCCAGCCGGCTGGCCAGCTCGGCGCTGGTGGCATAGGCCTCGGCAGTCATGATTGCCGTGATGGCCCCGGCCACCGCCCGCCCGGCGTCGCTGTCATAGGGCAACGCCAGGCTCATCAGCAGGGCGCCCAGGTTCGCGTAGCCCAGCCCCAACGGCCGGAAGTTATGGCTGTTCCGGCAGATCTTTTCGGTGGGGTAACTGACGTGGTCCACCAGGACTTCCTGGGCAATGATGAAGATTCGCACCGCCTGGCGCAGGGCCTTCAGGTCGATGCTGCCGTCCTGGCGGCGGAACCTCATCAGGTTCAGACTGGCCAGGTTGCACGCCGAGTCGTCCACGAACATGAACTCGCTGCACGGGTTGGAGGCGTTGATGGGACCGCTCTCGGGGCAGGTGTGCCAGCGATTGATGGTCGTGTGATACTGCAGGCCCGGGTCGCCGCAGAGGTGACAGCTCTCGGCGGCCAGGCGCAGCAGCTCCGCGGCGCGGTACTTCACCATGGGCTCGCCGGTGGTCACCGCGTACGTCTGCCAGTCCTTGTCCTCCACCACCGCGTTGAGGAACTCATCGGTCACCCGCACCGAGAGGTTGGAGTTTTGGAACATCACCGAGCCATAGGCCGTGCCGTTGAGCCCCGGGTCGTAACCGGCCTGGATCAGCGCCCGGGCCTTTTCCTCCTCCTTGGCCTTGCACTCGATGAACTCCCTGATGTCGGGGTGGTCGCAGCGAAGGGACTGCATCTTGGCCGCCCGGCGAGTCTTGCCGCCGGACTTGACCACCGCGGCGATCTGGTCGAAGACGCGCATGAAACTCAGCGGCCCGGAGGGCGTGCCGCCGCCGCTGAGGCGCTCCCGGCTGGAGCGCAGGGTGGAAAGGTCCGTGCCCGTCCCGGAGCCGTACTTGAACAACATGGCCTCGGAGGCGGCCAGGCGCATGATGTCCTCCATGGTGTCCTTGACCGACTGGATGAAACAGGCCGAGCCCTGCGGATACTCGTAACCGCGCTCGGTCTTCACCGGGCGGTTGAGCTGCAGGTCCCAGTGCAGGTTGCCCGGCGAGCCGGGGACGCCCTTCTGGTGAAACAGCCCCACGTTGAACCACACCGGCGAGTTGAACGCGCCGCACTGGTTCAGGCACAGCCAGGTCAGTTCGGCACAGAAGCTCTCCGCGTCCTCGTCGCTGGCAAAGACGCCGTCCTGGCGGGCCCAGTCGGCGATGGTGCGGGTGACCCGGCCGATGAGCTCGCGCACGGAGGTCTCGCGCTCGGGCTTGCCCGCCTCCCCGTAGAAGTACTTGCTGACCACCACGTTGACGGCCAACTGCGACCAGTCGGCGGGTACCTCGACATCGTCCTGGTGGAAGATGACCTCGCCCCGGTCGTCCTTGATGACGGCGGTCCGCCTCTCCCAGGCGACCTGTTCGAACGGGTCCACGCCCTCGGGACAGAAATACCTCTCCACGCGCAGCCCGTCCTGGCCCTGCCTCGGGGCGACCGAGCCGCCCACCTGACTTCCTTGATCCGGCGCGGAAAACTCAACCGCCATCGAAACCTCTCCCTGTAGAACTGCTATAACGGGTATGAAAACGACGACCGTGCTTGCCCTTGGCCGAACTGACCAGCTCGCCGGGACCGCCTGGGCCCCGAAGGCTGCGCCTGGCGCCGGCCGATCCCGCTGCCATCGGCAGGAGCAGCCGCCTCCGCGGCCAGCACCAATCTAGCATACCCAACATCTTGGGGCCGTCAAGAGCTTAGGGCCGAAATCTTGGGTTTTTTTCAAAGTCCACCACCCCAATGCCCTTGCGTCAAGCCGCCAGAGATACCAACAGGGACAAACAACCCTGACACCTACCTAACATCGGGGCCGTCAAGTCATCGGACAACCTGCCCGGCCAGTGCTGCATGCCTGGCTGAGGCTGGGCGGTGGGAAAGGAAGGAGCGCACGGCATGGACGACACAACAACTGTATGTATGTGAATATGCCTGGCTCACTCGCCGCTCCTGCCGCCCGCCGACCCGCCGTTGCGGCCTTGACCGTCGCGACCGCCGGGAGACAATACCACAAGCCAAGATGGCTTGGCGATCGCAGGAGGCCTCTGGTGAGCCAACAGTCAGAGTGGGACCCTCGAGATTGGCAGGACCCGCCCAGCATCTATCGCGGCGCGCCGTTCTGGTCGTGGAACTCGCACCTGGACGCCGACCGGCTGTGCCGGCAGATCGAACAGATGCACGCCGCCGGCATGGGCGGGTTCTTCATGCACAGCCGCTACGGCCTGAAGACCCCCTACCTCTCGCAGGAGTGGTTCAGGTGCGTCTCGGCCTGC
>MVCS01000115.1 GCA_002049885.1 Planctomycetales bacterium 4484_123
GCTGTGTGCCCTGGGCTTTCAGGCCATCTCCTCCGAGGAGGTCAATCGGGTCAAGCGCCTGCTGGTCTCCGGCGAGCTGGGCGTTCCACGGCTGCTGCGCTGCTGGGCCTTCTGGCCGCGGAAGGACGCCTACTACGCCCGCAACGAATGGGCGGGCCGGTTGAGGGTGGACGGTGCCTGGGTGCTCGACGGGCCCACGAACAACGCCCTGAGCCACCAGATCGCCAACATGCTGTACTGGGCCTGCCCGGATCAGCGAGGCTTTGCCGTACCCCGGGCCGTCCGGGCTGAGATGTACCATGCCCGTGATATCGACTCGGAGGACACCTCGGCCCTCGAGATACGGACCGTCGAGGGGCCGGTGCTGTACTTCATCGTCTCGCACTGCACCGCCGGCCCGCAGGCGGGGCCCTGGATCGAGATGGAGTGCACGGGCGGGGAGGTCTTTTGGGAGATCGGCGGCCAGGCGCGAGTCGTCTATGCCGACGGCCGGGAGGAAACGCTGCCGGCCGGTCGGGCCTCCTCTCACGCGGCGGTGCTTGCCGATTTCGTCGAGGCGGTCCGGAGCGGCGAGGCAGGTCGTCTGAAGTGCGACCTGGCCATGGGGCGGAACTTCACCTTGGCGGTGGACGGCGCCTTCGAGAGTTCGGGTCGGACGCACGCCATACCGGCCAGGTTCGTCAGTCGTCTCGGCGAGGGCCCGGAGGCCGTGACCGTCGTTGGGGGCATCAACGAGCTCATCGCCCGCTGTGGGCGCGAGGGGAAGTTGTTTTCCGACGTCGGTTGCGAGTGGGCGGTGGCCACCGAGCCGTTCGAGCTGGCCGGCTACGACGCCTTCCCGCAGCGCTTTCAGCCGTGAGGTGATGGCAGGCGCGACCTGCTACATCCCCGTGCCCAGGCCCAGTGCGCTGCCTGCCTGATAGACGATGGCGGTGACGGCCCAGGCCAACACGGTCAGCCCGCCGGCCTGGAGCAGGGCCCACTTCAGGGCCCCGCTCTCGCGCCAGGTAGTGGCCAGGGTGGCCACGCAAGGCAGGGAGATGAGGCAGTACAACATGATGCAGAATCCCTGGAGCGGCGTGTAGTTGGCCTGGAGCCTCTCTCGCAGGGTTGCCTCCTGGTCGGGCTCGGCCGTCAGGGCGTAGATCACGCCCATCTGACTGACGAAGATCTCCTTGGCGGCGAAGGCGCCGATCAGGCCGGTGGATATCCTCCAGTCGAACCCGCAGGGGGCCATGACCGGGGCGATGAGCCTTCCCGCTCGCCCGACGGCCGACTGCTCCAGCGACAGCCGGCCCTCGGTCGCGTCGGCGTGACCCATGGCGCGGTTCATCTCCTGGCGGGCCTTGAGGTACGCCCGGCAGGCGCCGGCCAGGGCCGGCTCGGAGGTCTGGCCGCCGGTTTCCAGGGCGGCGACGAAGCGGGCCAGGGCCTTGTTCCGTGCGCTCATTTCCCTGACGAGATTGTCGAACTGCTGTCGAGCGGCCCGGTAGGCCGGGGAGTCCTTCCAGTGGTCCTGCCCGGCCCGGTACAGGGCCAGGTCCGCCCGGGCGAGGCGCTCAATGTCCTGGCCCAGCCCGGCCACCCGGCCGGCCTTGGCTGCCGCGGCCAGGAATGCCCTCTCGGCCTGTTGGCGGGCGGCCTGGAGTTCGGCCGGCCGGGATGTCCTGGGAAAGGTCCCGGCCGCCCACAGCACGATGGATGCGCCCAGGATGACCGTGCCGGCCTTGCGCAGGAACATCCAGGTCCGCTGCCAAGCGTGCACCAGCGCCCCGCGGATGGTGGGCAGGCGGTAGGGGGGCAGCTCCATGACGAAGGGAGTGACCTCTCCGCGGAAGAGTGTCGAGCGCAGCAGGCGGGCGGCGATGACCGCCAGCACCACGCCGATGAGGTACATCAGCATCATCCACAGGGCCTGGTTGCTCACCCGGATGATGCCGAAGATGCGGAAGTACACCTTGTACTTGAAAAAGGCCCCGATGATGAGCACGTAGATCGGCAGCCGGGCCGAACAACTGAACAACGGCAGCACCAGCATGGTCGTCAGCCGGTCGCGCCGGTTCTCCAGGGTGCGGGTGGCGAGGATGGCCGGCACGGTGCAGCCGAAGCCGATCAACATGGGGATGAAGCTCTTGCCGTGCAGGCCGATCTTGTGCATCAGCCTGTCCGTCACGAAGGCCGCCCGGGCCATGTAGCCGCTGTCTTCCAGGATGGCGATGGCCAGGAACAGCAGAAAGACCATGGGCACGAAGACCACCACCGCGCCGACCCCCTCGATGAGGCCGTCGGTCAGCAGGCTGCGCAACAGGCTGTCGGAATTCTTCGGCCAGAGCTGCCCGACCTGCCCGGCGAGGTAGTCCTTGCCGGCCTCCAGCCAGTCGGTCACCGGCCCGCCGATCCAGAAGGTCAACTGGAAGGCCAGCAGCGTCAGCACCAGAAACAGCGGCAGGCCCACGAAGCGGTTGGTGACCACCGCGTCGATGCGGTCGGAAAGCTGATGGCGCGACTCGACCGTGCTGCGGACGGCCTCCTGGCAGGCACCGGAGATGAACCCGTAGCGGCGGTCGGCCAGCAGTATCTCGGGGTTGTCCCCGCCGACGCGCCGGATGTGCCGGCGCGAGCGCTCGGCCACTTGCAGCAGGCCGTCGAGCTCCTCACCGCCCATCAGCCGGCGCAGCCGGTCTATGGCCTCCTTGTCGTTCTCCAGCAGCTTTACTGCCACCCAGCGGTCCCGACCGGCCCGCCGGCAGCGCTGCGGCACCATGGCGGCCAGTCTGGCCACCTCCGTCTCCAGCTCCGGGCCGTAGCTGGGCAGGCGCTGGCGCTCGACGGCGGCGGCGGGGTTGGCCGCCACCGCCAGGGCCGTCGCAAGCAGCTCCTTGATGCCCTTGCCCTTGTGCCCCACCGTGGGCACGATGGGCACGCCCAGCAGCTCGCTGAGCATCTCGATGTCGATCCTGTAGCCCCTGGCCGACGCCAGGTCCGATTTGTTGAAGGCCAGCACCAGCGGGGCGCCCAGTTCCATCAGTTGCGTGGCCAGGTACAGGTTGCGCTCCAGGTTGGACGAGTCGATGATGTCGATGACGACGTCCGGCTGATGGTCCAGGATGAAGTTGCGGGCGATGACCTCGTCGGCGGAATAGGCCGTCAGGCTGTAGGTGCCGGGCAGGTCCACAAGGTCGAAGCGCACCCCTTCGTGCTCGGTCCGGGCGCTCTTCAGTTCGACCGTCACGCCGGGGTAGTTGCCCACGTGGGCATGTCGGCCGGTGATGGCGTTGAACAGGGTGGTCTTGCCTGAGTTGGGGTTGCCCACCAGGGCCACGGTGAAGCGTGGAGGGTTCATTTCAAATCGGGCGCACGAGGATCTTGTCGACCATGCCGCGTCCCAGCACCAGGCGGGTGCCCCTGACCTGGACGATGAAGGGCCCGGGGCCGCGGTTGATGACCTCCATGGGCTCACCTGGCGTCAGGCCCATCTCCGCCAGCCGGCGGAGCAGCCCTGGACCGGCCCGGGCGACGGCGAAGCGGACGGTCTGACCGACCAGGGCCATCGACAGCGGCATCAACGGGAGTTCACGTGGTTCGTGGTTCGCACCTGCCATGCGTTCGCTTCTTCGTGGGACCGGGGCAGTGCTCAGGCGGGTGCCTTCTCGCGCCGCCGGCAATAGGCCGAGAAGTCCTCCAGCCACCGGCGCCGGGGGGTGTCCCGGCTGGCCAGGAACTCGCCCAACAGCCGAAACTGCCGGAGCACCTGGTCGTCCACCACGTGCTCCATGCGGCAGGCGTTGGCCTCGGCCCGCTTCCGCTCCACGTCCAGTACGTTGACCATGAACTCCACCAGGGCGTCGTGCTTGGCCAGGATCTTCTTGCCCGCCGATTTTCCTCTGGCCGTGAGGGTCACCACCTCGTAGGGGTCGTAGTGCACCAGGTCCATCTTGGCGAGCTGCTTCAGGGCGGCCGTGACCGTGGACATGCTCACGCCCGTGCGGGCGGCGATGTCGCGCACCCTGGCCACGCCGTTGCGCCGAACCAGCACCAGCACGGCCTCCAGGTAGTCCTCCAGCCGGCGGGTCAGCCTTCTAGACTTCTTGGCCATACAACGCCTTGCCACGAGCACAAAGTTTGAATACTCAAACATTCTATCAGAGGGCGAACAATGGTCCAGGAAAAATCCGCCTCGCGCTCGGCACGTCGGCACTGGCACTCGCCTGGCGACCGGGTGCGGGCTGGGCGCGCCTGGCCGGGGGTTGTGGCGGCCTTACAGGTGTCGGGCTATGCACTCGGCCACGACCTGGCCGAGCATGCGGTAGGCCGGGTCGGTGTAGTGCACCCCGTCGGGGGTCATTAGCTTCTCCGGCCCGGCAGATGCCACGGCCGCGTGCAGGTCGTCGATGGGGATGCCCGCGGCGGAGACGATCTCCTCGGCGGCGGCGTTGTAGGCCTCCACGTTACGGTTGTAGCGGTCGAATTCCTTGCGGGCCTGGTGCCACGATTCGATGACGGGCGTGGTGCTGGCCCAGATGAGCACCGCACCGGTGGCCTGGAGGCGCTCGACTATCCAGGAGAGGTTCCGGCGGTAGCGCTCCAGCGGCACCTGGTTGGCGGTCCCGCCACGGGTGACCTTGATATCGTGCAGCCCGGCGTTGAAGTGCACCAACTGGGCCGGTGCCTGGGCCAGCCATTCATCCAGGCAGGCGCGGATATTTTCGGTATCGCCCCCGTTGCCGGGGTTGTGGACCACCTCCGCCACGCTGGCGAGCAGCTCCGCCACGTACGGCGTGTAGCCGATGGAAATCGAATCGCCGATGATGAGGACCTTCTTTTTTTCCGCAGCCATGACTTATCCCGCAATCAGTTTGTTGGGGGCAGGCCGACCTGAGACGAACAGGCCTCGGATTTCGCGGATTTACGACCGATTTCACAGATTCGATGAAGCTATCCGAGTCATCCGGCGTAATCCGTGTAATCTGCGTTCTGGCTTTTGAACGTGCAGACGAACCTCGTTAGGATCGCTGCCTCATTGGGAGATCAGTTGCCGGATGTACCGGGCATGGTGCGGCAGGGCCACCTCCGGCTCGGCCAGCTCGGGGTGCCATTTCTTTTCCCACTCCAGGGTGATCGCCCCGTCGTAGCCGCCGGCCTTCAGCAGCCTGACCATCTCCGCCAGGGGCACGTCACCTTCGCCGGCCAGGACGTACTCGTAATCGTCTTCGCCCGTCCCGGTGGTGCGGGAGTCCTTCAAGTGGGTGGCGACGGTGTAGCGTCCGATGTTGTCGTAGGTCTGCTGTGGCGACTCGCCGGCCACTCGGTATGGATGGTGCAGGTCCCAGAGCACGCCGACGTTGGGGGCATTGGTGCGGGCGATGACCTCGGCCACTTTCGAGCTTTCAGTGAAGTCGTCGTGGGTCTCCACGGCGATGGTGATCCCTTCCCCGGCGATCTCGGCCATCTTCCGCAGGGTCTCGGCTGCGGCGGCGAGCACCTCGTTCCAGGCCGTGCCCTGATGTCGGCCGCCGAAGACGCGAATTATCGGGGCGGTGACCTCCAGGTGCGCCTCGGCGACTCTCCTGGCCGTGGCCTCCGCGTCGGTGGAGAAGGCCTCCAGCTTCCACAGTTGCATCTCGTCGCCCAGCCCGCGGAAATCCACTCCGTCGTAGCCGTACTCCTTGAACCGTTCCAGGACCGTCTCCAGCGACCAGTCCGGGCAGGCCAGCGTCGTGCAAGAAA
>MVCS01000116.1 GCA_002049885.1 Planctomycetales bacterium 4484_123
GGGGCCGCCGCCCCACGCCCCGCCCAGGAGGCGGAAAGGCCGGCGCGCCGGAGGTCACCGCCCTGGCCGGCCAGAAGGCCCTGCTGGTCAACGCCTCGGAAGAGGACTGGAAGATCATCCAGCAGATCATCGAGGCCCTGGACGCCGCGGCCGAGAAGGTCAGGCCCGAGGTGATGGTCTTCCCCTTGGCCAAGGCGCCCAACACGCGCGTGGCCCAGGCGCTGAACAGCATGTACCGGGCGGCCATGCGCCGCGGCCGGGAGGAGGACCGCGTCACGGTCACGCCCCTGGCCGGGACCAATGCCGTGGTGGTCACCGCCGCCAGGGAGAAGATGCAGGAGGTCGGCAAGCTGATCCAGCAACTGGACGGGGCGGACATCTCGCCCGAGACCGAGTTCCGGATGTTCGCGCTGACCAACGCCAGCGCGACCAAGATCCTGCCGGTGCTGCGAACGCTCATCCGGCCGCTGCAGGAGTCCCGCCCCAACCAGCCCATCAACCTGACCGTGGACCAGCGTGCCAATGCGATCATCGTCTCCACACGGGCGCCCGTGCTGGAGCGGATTGAAAAGATGATCAAGCGGCTGGATGCGATCCCGCCGTTCCGCACGGCGGACGTGGTCGTCATCCCCTTGAAGAACGCCGACGCCACCGCCCTGGCGGAAGTGCTGACGGACATGCTCACGCCCGGCACCAGCCGGATACAGACCCCCGAGGCCAAGGCGACGGACATGCTCACGCCCGGCACCAGCCGGATACAGACCCCCGAGGCCAAGGCGCTGCAGGAGCAGGTGAGGCTGCTGAAGCTGCGAGAGGGCAAAGAGGGCATCGGGCCGTTGGACCTGACCAAGCCCATCAAGATCACCTCCGACCCGCCGCGGCGGGGCCAACCCGGCTCCAACAGCCTGATAATCTCCTCCACGCCGGAGAACCTCACCGCGCTGACGGAGATCATCAAGGTCCTGGACACCCTGCCCATCGCCGAGGGCGTGCGGGTGCAGATCGTTCACCTGAAGCACTCCGACGCGGTCACGGTGATGGGCCTGCTGCGAGAGATCTTCAACCAGGGTCAGCGCCTGGCGGGCCGGCCGGGCACGCCCACCGCGGGCAAGGCCACCCCCAAGAGCACCGCGGGTGAGGCCCTGGTCAGCGGGCTGAACGTCACCGCCGACGCCCGCACCAACGCCCTGATCCTGGCCGGCACGGAAGAGGCGGTGGCCCTGGCCACGCTGCTGGTCAACGACCTCGACCGCCAGCCCGCCAGCGAGTTCACCGAGGTGAAGGTCTTCAAGCTCGCGCACGCCGACGCGGCGCAGATGGCGACCTTGATTCAGCAGGTCTTCGCCGAGACCCCCCCGGCCGCCCCCGGCGTGGCCGGCGCCCGGGCCTACGTTACCCGCCTGCGCATGGCGCGCGAGCGGCAGCGGCCGGTGGCGGCCAAGATCGCCCGCAGCCATCCCACGCTCATCGTCCGGGCCGACGCCCTGGCGAACCTGCTGGTCGTGCTGGCGCGTTCGGACCTCATGCCCATCGTGGGCGAGCTGGTCAGGCAGCTCGACGTGCCCGGGGCCGGGTCGCTGACGCGCGTGCGCATGTACCCGCTGAGGAACGCCGACGCCACGCGCATGGCCCAGGTCATCAACGGCCTGTACACCGGGCCCAATGCCAGGTACCTCCGGCCGGAGGATCGGCCCACCATCACCGTCGATACCCGCACCAACACGCTTGTGGTCTCCGGCTCGGAGAAGACCTTCGCGATGATCGACGCCCTGCTGAGAAAGCTGGACGCCAAGCTGCCCATCGACCTGCGCGACATCCGCCTGGTGAAGCTGGAGAACGCCGACGCGACCACGCTGGCACCGTCGCTGCAGCGCATGATGGACGCCCGCGTGCAGCGCCAGCAGAGCCTTGGGGTCGGCGACGCCGAGGCCCTGCGCATGATCATCGTGCCGGACGCACGCACGAACTTCCTCATCGTGGGCGGCTCGGCGGAGGGGTTCAAGCTGCTCGAGGAGCTGGCCAGGCAACTGGACGCTGCCCCGCCGGCCCTGGGCGGGCAGATCCAACTGCTGGGCCTGACCAACGCCAACGCCGGCACCCTGGCGGCGACGCTGACGAACCTCTTCAACCAACGCTACCAGGCGGCCCGGACGCCGGACGTGCAGCGGCAGAAGCCGGTCATAGTACCCGACCTGCGCACCAATACCCTGATGGTGGCCGCCAACCAGGACGACAGCCGGGTGTTGAAGTCGCTGGTGGCCAAGCTCGACGCCAAGCCCGTCAGCCCTGCCGTGGAGCTGGTCGTCATCCCGCTGAAGTTCAACGACGCCGGGGCCGTCGGCCCGGTGATCCAGCGCATCTTCGCCGACCGACTGAAGGCCATGACCCCGCCGGGCCAGCAGGTCGCCCCGCAGGACGTGGTCTCGGTGGCCACCGACATGCTCAGCAACGCCCTGGTCATCTCGGCCAGCAGGGAGAACCTCACCCTTATCCGCGAGCTGCTGAAGAAGGTGGACGTGGCCCCGCCCACCGAGACGGGCATAGTCCGGCTGTACCCGCTCCAGCACGCCGACGTGTCTCGCGTGGCGGCCATGCTCCAGTCGCTGGTCTCCCAGGGGCTGTACAAGCCCGGGCTGCTCGGCGCCCGCAACAACCCCATCGCCCAGGCCCGCGAGAAGGTCTCCATCGCCACCGACATACGCACCAACGTGCTGATCATCTCGGCCAGCAAGGAGAACTTCGCCGTCATCGAGGAGATCCTGCGGAAGATCGACGTGAAGGAAGGCTGGGCGCTGGCCGGCAACATCAAGATCTACCAGCTCAAGCACGCCGAGGCGGGCCGGCTGGGCCCGACCCTCCAGCAGATGTTCGACCGCCGGCGCCAGGCCGAGGCCGCCACCGGCGGCCAGCCGCGCTCCCTGCCGGTGGTCATCGTGCCCGACGACCGCACCAACGCCCTGCTGGCCGCCGGCAGCAGGGAGAGCCTCTCCGAGCTGGACGTCCTGGTGGGCAAGCTGGACGTGGACCAGGTGGTGCGGACGTTCGAGTTCCGCGTGCTGGAACTGAAGCAGGCCTCGGCGGCCACCGTGGCGGCGACCCTGCGGCAGTTGTTCGCCCAGCGCCGCGGTCCGGGCGGCAGGGCGCCGACCCCCGTGACCATCATCGCCGACCCGAAGACGAACGCGGTGATCATAGGGGCGGCCCGAGACGACATCGCCGTGGCCGAGGGCCTCATCGCCAAGCTCGACCGCAGCAGGCCGCCAACAGGCCAGACGGTGCGCATCTTCCCCATCGCCCGCGCCGACGCCACCCAACTGGCCAACACCCTGCGCCAACTCTACGAGGCCACCAAGCCCAGCGGCGGGCAGGCGGCCCTGACCATCACCGTGGACGAGCACTCCAATTCGCTGCTGGTGGCGGCCACGCGGGCGGAGATGGCCCACATCGGCGAACTCATCAAGCAGCTCGACACCTCCGTACTGACCGACGTGACGGAGATACGCATCTTCACCCTCCGCCACGCCGACGCCCAGCAACTGGCGCAGATCCTCACCGACGCCATGACCAACAAGCCCCGCCCGTTGACCGGCGAATCTCCCCGGCGGGCGCAACTGTTGAGGTTCATCGCCGAAAGCCCCGACGGCAGGAAGTTCATGGCCACGGCCCTGAAGCGCGGGGTGATGATCACCGCCGTGCCGCGGACCAACTCGCTGCTGATCCAGGCGCCCACCGAGACCATGAAGCTGCTGGCCCGGCTGGTCGATGCCCTGGACAACACCGACCCGCGCCGGGCCGAGATACGCGTATTCACCCTGACCAACGCCGAGGCCACGCAGATGGCCACGGTGCTGAGTGAACTGTTCCGGCTGCAACTGACCAACACCCAGCGGCAGGCGGCGCGATACACCCTGGCCACCACCCAGCCGGCGAAGGTCGCCGCCACCTTCGGCTCGGCCGAGCAGGCCACGCTTACCATTACCGTGGACCGGCGCACGAACTCGCTGCTGGTCGGAGGCACGCGCGAATACGTCGAGCTGGTCGGCAGGGTCATCCAGGAGCTCGACGCCTACCCCGCCGAGGACCGCCAGACGGTCGTGTACCGGCTGCGGAACGCCCAGGCGGCCGATGTGGAATCGGCCCTGCGGCGCTTCCTGGACCAGGAGCGCCAGACCATTGTCCGCACGCTTGGTGCCGACGCGATGGGGGCGGCCAAGGAGCTGCTGGCCCGCGAGATCGCCATCGTGGCGGAGCCCAACTCCAACACGCTGCTCATCTCCGGCTCGCCGCGTTTCTTCCGCACCATCGCGGCCATGGTCAACGAGCTCGACCAACCCCCGCCGCAGGTGCTGGTGCAGGTCCTGCTGGCCGAGGTCACGCTCAACGACACCACGGAGTTCGGCTTCGAGTGGCAGGTCTCGGCCAATCCCTCCGGGCGGAAGATCGGCGTCGGGCCGCGCTTCGGCCTCAAGACCGACGGGTTCACCTTCAGCGTCTCTTCGGGCGACCTGACGTTGCTGCTGCGGGCGCTGCAGAGCCAGGGCCGGCTGGAGGTGCTCTCCCGCCCGCAGATCCTGGCCGCTGACAACCAGCAGGCGGAGGTCAGCATCGGCCAGCGCGTGCCCTTCGTGACCGCCTCGCGCATCACCGAGGCCGGGACCACCCTGAATACCATCCAGTACGAGAACGTCGGCATCATCCTCACCGTCACCCCGCACATCAGCCCCGACGGGTTCGTGAAGATGGAGGTCTCGCCGGAGATATCCTCGGTGGCCGACTCGACGGTGGAGATATCCGAGAACCTCAACGCCATCGTCATCAACCGGCGTTCCGCGACCACCACCGTGACGGTGCAGGACGGGCACACCATCGTCATCGGCGGGCTGATCACCAACAAGCTCCAGAACATCGAGGAGAAGGTCCCCATCATCGGCGACATCCCCCTGCTGGGAGCATTGTTCAAGTCCACCAAGGTCGTCAAGGAGCGCACCGAGCTGCTGATCATCCTGACCCCGCGCATCCTGCGCTCGCCCACCGACGCCGACCTGGTGAGCAACCGGCAGATTCGCTCCCTGGGCCTGGCCAAGGGCATCCACACGGACGCCTCCATCGGTGAGTTGTTGAATCCCCTCAAGGACGTCACCCCGCTGGAGGTCAAGCGGCTTCTGGGCCGTGGGCCGAGCACGCGCCCCAGCTCGGAGGTCGTCCCCATCGTGGTGCCGCGAATCCTCCCATCGGGTCCGAAGACCCAGCGGCTGCGGATCCAGCCCAGGACGCGCCCGAGCACGAACAACTGATGTCATGACCGCCTGGCGGACACTGCTGATCTCGGCGCTGCTGGCCCTCTGGCAGGTAGGCTGCACCGGCCCGGAGAAGGTCGCCTCCACGCCGCCCCAGGCCGTGGAAGAGGTGGACGATATCCTCGTCCTGGCCGACCCGGTCGCCGCCAATTGGGACGGTCAGGCGGGCGCCGACGGCCTGGACGTGGGCGTGCTGCTCTTTCGCCGCGACCGGAAGCTGCCGGTGACCGTCAAGGGCACGCTGGAGATGCGGCTATACGAGGGGGTCGTCCGTGCCGAGGACCTTCCCCAGGCCCGCCCGCTGCGCACGTGGCGATTCGACGCCGCTCAGCTCCGCGCCCTGCTGGGCCGGACGCCCGCCGGCTGGGGCTACGCCCTCCGCCTGCCGTGGGGCCCGACCCGGCCGGCGACTTCCTCCGTAACCCTCACCGCCCGCTACGTCGCGCCCAGCGGCCGGACCGTACACGCCCCACCCGTCGCCATCGCCACCCGGCCAAGGTGACCGCCCCGAACCGGCATCACACCCCACCGCCCCGACCGGCTGCGCCCGCGGTCGGCCCACGGCATCGGCTCGGTCACCGGCCGAGCCCCTACTCCCTGCGGACGTAGGTGCCGCCGACGCGCGCCACCTGGTCGCCGTCGGCACCGGGCAGGTGGGATATGACCAGCAACTCCGCGTCCGTCCACAGTTCGCCGACACGGCGGAGGGGCACGGCCAGCCGCTCGGTATAAACCACGCGGTCAACCCGCCCATCGGCCCAGTGCAGCTCCACTTCGCGGAGATAACCTTCACCCGCCCGGACCGAGGCCGTGAACCCCGGCGGCTCCGGCCCGAC
>MVCS01000117.1 GCA_002049885.1 Planctomycetales bacterium 4484_123
ACCCGGCATCTTGACCTCGCCACAGATAAGCGGCCTGCGATCGTCGCGCGCCAACACGCGCAGATCGCTGCGCTTCCTCGTACCGCGGCCATAGGTCTCAATGTCCGCCTCACCGAACGGCCACTCCGGGTGCTCTTGGAACAGAGCATTAGCCCAAGACTGCACCTTGCCGCAAAAAGAGACTTCGTGTTCCCTGGCTTCGCTAGGCATTATCGTTCATGCCTCAACAACATCCCGTAGCTTATTATGGCGCAGTAGAATGGATCGCGTTCCGACAAGACACATGGGGCCCCGTCGCCTCCATGACCGTCACACTTGTAACATCCTACCGGCCACCAAGCACGGAAGCACGTTAGGCACAGCTTCGCAGATGCGCACCCTGCGCCCGCCGCGCTCGTCTGCTGTGAAGACATGCCATCGATGGTACCAATGTTGCTGCCCCCTTCAAGCGTCCCGATTCTCCACCACTGGGCCGTAGTGGACTTGAACCACTGACCTCGTGCGTGTCGAGCACGCGCTCTAGCCAACTGAGCTAACGGCCCGCCTGCTCCCTCATCGACAGATGAAGTGTACGCCTCAGTGGCGGGGCTGTCAAGTTACGTCCCACTGGTAAGGCAGGCCAGGGGCATCACCACAACGTGGGGCCCTGGGCCTGCGAGCCGCCCTTGCGCCCGACGCGGCGGAGGTGGCGGAGGGCCTCGGGGTTCTCGGCGATGTCGGTAGGCTGGCGCAGGCCGGCGAGCGTCTCGGCGATGCGCTGGCGGGAGCGTCTGACGTACTCCTCGGAGATGTCGATGCCCAGGTACTTCCGCCCCAGTCGGGCGGCCACCACGCAGGTGGTGCCCGAGCCGCTGAAGGGGTCCAGCACCAGCTCGCCGGGGTTGGAGCAGGCCAGCACGATCCGCTCCAGGACCTTCTCGGGCATCTGGCACGGGTGCCAGCCGACGCGCTCCTTGAAGGTCCCGCAGAGGCGGGAGAAGCTCCAGACATCGTCGGGGAGCTTGCCGGCCGGGTGGGCCCGGCGGTCGGCGTAGGTGGTCTGCCGGGCCGACGGCACCCGCACGGCCATGTCGTTGAAGGTGAACCCGGTGGGGTCCTTGACCCAGTAGAACAGGTGGGTGTGGCTGCGGGCGAACTTGCGCTTGGCGTTCTGCCCGAAGGTATAGTGCCAGATGACCCAGTTCCGCAGGTGCAGCCCGAGGGCGTTGCCGATGAGGCGGACCTCGGCGGCGTACTCGTCGCCGATGGCCACCCAGAAGCTGCCGGTGGGCTTCAGTGCCCGCTGGGCGCAGATGCGCATCCAGCGCTCGGTCCAGGCGTGGTACTCATCGTAGGCCTTGCGGTCCTCGTACAGGTCGTACTTATAGCCGATGTTGAAGGGCGGGTCGGCGAAGATCAGGTCGGCGAACCCCTCCGGCATCTGCGAGAGGAGCTGGACGCAATCGCCCTGGATGATCTGGTTCGGTTCCATCCGCCTCCGGAAGTCTTTCAGGCCGCGTCCCGCTCGCCGGTCAGGGCCGATGTCACTTCGTCCGCGTCGTGGTCGGCGCGGTGGTGGCCTGGGTGGCCGGCTGCTGAGGCTTTGTCAGTTCGAGCCCCTGGGCCATCTTGTCGATGGCCGAGACGAGCGGCTTCGGGTCATTCATATCGCTATTCAGCATTAGCACGTAGCCGAGCCCGTTGGCGCAGGCGGCACGAATGACCACGATGCCCGCCTGCCCCCCGGCCGGGTCGATGGACCTGTACTTGAGGACGAACTGATAGCCCTGCCGGCCGGCCATCTTCGCCGGGCCCTGCTGCACGAGCCGACCCGTCCGCTTGAGGCGCTTGAGGACCTCACGGTATAGCGCCAGCATCGCCCTTGCGCACCGCTCCGGGCCGTCCTGGGACGGGACCACCTGGAGCCTTCCCTCGGGCATGCGTGCCAGGTCCAGGCCCCAGGGCATGCGGACCCAGCCGCGGAGGTAGTCCGTCTGGAAGACGGTAACGATGTCTCCTGCCTTCGCGACCTGGGCCTTCCACCACTCCGGCGGGCGGAAGGCATATCCCCAGCGCCGAGTGACTATGGCCGGGCCCAGCGACGTGACCTTTTCGGATGCGGGGCTGACGGGGTCGAAGAACTTCAGCGTGGGCACCACCGCGCTGAAGACACTCAAGGCCCGCTGACCCAGGCGGCGTTCGGCCTCCACCGCCAGCACGTAGCCCATCTGGAACTTCCACCCGGAGGGAGACCTCAGCAGAAACAGTCGCAGCGCCGTCGTCTCCACCCCGCAGCTAGTATAGCTCTGGATCTGCACCTGCCCCGGCAGGCCGGCGACCTTCAGGGCCCTGCTGGTGTGGACCTTCAGGTCCCGAATGGACACCAAACCCTTCAAGGTCTCGTTGCGATTGGCGGCGAAACTCCGCAGGGCGAGCTGCCGGCTGACCGGCCAGGCCGACAAGGTCACCGTCACCACCGGCTTGCCGCCCCGCTCCTGCGCCGCCTGGAGGACAACCTGGCGCTCGGCGCTGGTAACAAGGCGGAAGTCCTCCGGCAGGGCCAGGCTGACCCCGGCGAAGCCGAGCCTGATGGTGGCACCCAGTTCGATGGGGGGCCGTTCGGCACCGCCCCCGGCAACCAGAGGCGCCCCCCACCCCCAGGCCAAGACCATCAGCAGGTATCGCATGAGAGCTCCTGGGCCATTCGGACACGGCTCTGGCAGGCCCCCGGCCACCCAGCCAAAGGGCCTCCACGCGCACCGAAAGGTCCGCACAACCAGAAGCATAAGGGCCGCCGGAGCAGGCGGCAAGGCCCTCCGGGAAAAAGCCCGCCGGCCATTCGGGCCCTGCCGGAGCCAGTGCCGCAGGTGGCAAGCACACCTCTGCCGCCCTGGCGGCGAGTTGACAGTGCCGGCAGGGACGGTTAGAAACCCGCTGGACGTCGGCCCCGCGAGGAGAAACGAGGAGGCGGCTGCCATGGGTCCTGACCGAACACATCCGGCGCCGGGCGCGGCGGTGCGTGTGGGCGTGGTGGGCATGGGCATTCGCGGCAGGATGTATGCGGCCATCGCCCAGGCCCTGCCGGAGGTGGAGCTCACGGGTGTCTGCGACATCGCCGAGGACGCCCGCCTGGCCGCCGCCGATGAGTTCGCCGTGCCGGTCTTCGAGGATGTGCAGACCATGTGCGAGCAGGCGGGGCCCGAGGCGGTGGTGATCGCGACGCCGGACTTCGCCCACGTCGGCCCGACCCTGGCGGCGATCGAGGCGGGCAGGCACGTGCTGGTGGAGAAGCCCCTGGCGACGGAGGTGGATGCTGCCCGGCGCATCTGCGATGCCGCCGAGGCGGCGGGGATCCGGGGCATGGTGGCCTTCGAGAATCACTGGAACCCACCCCTGTCGGCCATGAAGTCCGCCGCCGAGGCGGGCCAGTTGGGCGAGCTGGTCTCCTGCAACTCTCAGCTCGACGACCGCATCGACGTGCCCACCGAGTACCTGCGCTGGCTGGGGCGGTCCTCGCCGGGCTGGTTCCTGATGTCGCACACGGTGGAGCTGGCCGGCTGGATTGCCGGGCAGCGGCCCGTGGAGGTCCAGGCCCGCGGGCATACGGGCGTGCTGTCGGCCTTGGGCCTTGAGACCTACGACGCCATTCACGCCGTGGTGGTCTTCGACGGCGGGATGGTGGGCTCGTTCAGTTCCTGCTGGGTGCTGCCGAGGTCGCTGCCGCTGGCCTTCCAGTTCCGCCACGAGATGGTGGGTACGGGCGGGTCGGCCCGGGCCGACCTGACCGACCAGATGCTGCACCTGGCTGCCGAGCGCTACGAACACCCCGCCACCATCGGCGTGACCATGGGCGGGTCGCTGAGCAGTCCGCCGGCGTTGATGTTCGCGGAGTTCGTCCGGGCCCTGGCCGAGGGGCGCGACCCGCCCTGCCCGCTTGGCGACGGCCTGCTGAACGTGGCCGCCATCGCCGCCATCCACTCCAGCATCGAGACTCGCCGGGCGGTGGAGGTGAGGGTGTGATCCGGGCCGTGACGTTCGACTTCTGGGGCACCACCTACGTGGAGGGCCCCGCCGCGGCCAGGCGCCGGGAGCTGCGCGTGCAGTACGCCCATGGCTTCTTCACGGGCATGGGCGCACAGGTGGCCGAACAGCAGTTGGAGTACGGCCTGGAGATCGTGGTCCGGCAGATCGACCATGCCCGCCACAGCCGACACGCCGGACTGGACGCCGCGGAGACCGGCAGGTTGTTGGCCGATGCAGTCGGCCTCAGGCTCCGGGCCGAGGAGGCACGCCGGCTGGGAGAGCTGCTGTCGTCGGCGGGCCGGGAGGCCCCGCCGGTGCCGGCACCGGGCGCTCTGGAGGTCCTCCAGAGCCTTCACGGTTCGCTCCGGCTGGGGCTGATCTCCGACACCGGCCTGACTCTCGGATACGACCTGTACGCGGTCATGGAGGCCGACGGCATCGCCCAACTGTTCGACCACTTCACCTTCTCCGACCAGACCGGCACGACCAAGCCGGAGGTCCGGCAGTTCCATCACACGCTGTACCGCCTGGGCTGCGAGCCCCAGGAGGCGGTGCACGTGGGCGACCTGGAATCGACGGACATCGTCGGCGCCAAGCAGGCCGGCATGCGGGCCATCCGCATCCTGCACCCCCGGCAGGACCACGCCACCACCGCCGACGCCGCCATCAAGGCCATGGACCAGCTCCTGGAAATCCTCCGCCGGTGGGGCGCGCCTGTTTGACCTCCGGGGCCGCCGACCTGCCTGCCGGGGCGGCCCCGCAAAATCGTACTAAAAAAGTACTATTTCCCGTGGAAATCGTACCGATAAGGTGCTATATATCCTGTAGGCAACGCTGCACGCGGGAGCTGCGCTGAAATGCTGGCTCTGACCAAGAAAACGGGATACGGGCTGATCGCCATGACGCACCTGGCCAGGCTCCAGGCCGGACAGGTGGCCAGCGCCAGGGAGGTCGCCGGCCGCTACAACATCCCGACCTCGTTGCTGATGAACGTGCTGAAGGAGCTGGCGGCGGCCGGGTATGTCGAGTCGCTCCGCGGGCCCCACGGCGGCTACCGGCTGGCGGTGGACCCCGGGCAGGTCACCCTGGCCGACCTGATTACCGCCCTGGAGGGGCCCATCCGCCTGGCCGAGTGCGTCGCCGGCGACCAGGGCGCCTCCGACGACCAGCCCTGCCGGCTGCTGGAGAGCTGTCCCATTGCCGAGCCGGTCCATCGCGTGCATCGCCGGCTCAGTGACTTTCTCAGGACGGTGACCTTGGCGGAGATTGTGGCCCCGGCCGAGGCCGGGACGAAGGATTGAGGAACTGCCCCATGAGCGTAAGGACGCCTGTCTATCTCGACTACAACGCCACCACGCCGGCCGACCCGCGCGTGGTGGAGACGATGCTGCCGTACTTCTCCGTCCACTACGGCAACGCGGCCAGTCGGTCGCACAGCATCGGCGCCCGGGCGCGG
>MVCS01000118.1 GCA_002049885.1 Planctomycetales bacterium 4484_123
AGACCACGTCGTCCGGCAAGGTCAGCCAGTCGGCCTTGAATGCACCCGCCCGCAGCACGGTGGTGCCGGTCACCGAGATCGGGCCGGTGTACACCGTGCCCTGGTCGGCTGCGGGCGCAGCACCATCCAGGGTGTAACGGATGACCGCCCCCGGAGTGGCGCAACTGAGCGTGACCTCGAAGGGCTCGTCATAGAAACCGCGAGTGTGGCTGAACTCCACCGGCCCCACCACGCCGACGTAACCGGCCTCGTTGACCGCCCCGGGCGTGGGCGTCGCGAAGTAGCGCTGCTCGGCCGGCTCGCCCGCCAGGCCGTAAGAGACGTCCGCCACCTGCGGCGGAAACTCGGGGGCATATGCGTGCTCGATGGTCACGCCGTCAGGCCGGACCAGGGTCAGGTACTCCCCAGCCCCCCGCAGGCGGAAACTCGTGTGCAGCTCGCCGGCCGGGTCAGAACGGTCCTTCCCGGAGGCGAACACCACCAGATATCCATCAGCCGGCAGGGTCACCGCCGGCAGCCGCCAGCGCGACAGGTTCGCCGACGTATCCGTAAGGAACCAGCCGTCCAGGTTCACCGCGGCCGAGCCGGCATTGTGAAGCTCGATCCAGTCCGGATGGTCTCCGTCCTCATCGGCGAGCACACGGTCGTTGATGGCCATGAACTCGCTGATGACCACGCCGGCCCCCAGCAACAGCCGGGGTTCGAGCGCCTCAAGCATCCGCGGACAATGTGGTTCCGAGCGCGATCGCGCCGGCACAGTCCTAATCCTCCTGAAGCCCGCCGGCAAACGCCGCCGCACCGGCAGGCCAATAATCCACCGCACATCGCAAGCACAGGCTCCAGCCACAATGAGACCCGCCCTCTGGCATATCACCGCTGGTGCCATCGCGGAACGGTCGTTCGAACCCGTGACATCGACCGGAAAGGTTACACCAAACGACACGCCCAATCGGGACGCCCGCGTCGAGCCAGGCCGCCGGCCGGCGTACTCCAGGACGGTACGAACACGAAGCCTACTCATGAGCGCTGCGGCGACCTTGCGGTCCGGCCAGAGCTCAAATGGCATCGTCCGGGAGGACCGAGAGGTCCGGTCCGGCCAGCAGTTCCTCGGGGTCCACGGTCGCGTCCGTTTGCCCGGACGACCCGGCGGACGAAGGCACGACCGCCTCCGACGACAGCGAGCCGTCCGCGGCGGTCGTGTCGGTCGTGGAGTCAGCGCTCGACGGCGAGGCCTCCAGCAGACCATCGGTCTCGACGGGGACCAGGGCCGTCGCCCCACCTGCCGCGGCCGGCGCCAGGTCGGTGTCAGTGGTTCCGGAGGTGGAATCAACCGGCGGCGGAGCTGAACCGCCGGCCGCCTCGCCACCGCCAGGGGCGGTCTGGCCGTAGTTATCGGCGATGGCGCCCAGGTCGGCGATTCCCACCGCCCCCTCGCCGGTGAAGTCGCCCTGGCACCAGCTCAGTCCGGTCAGGCCCCAGTTGTCGGCCACGGCGCTGAGGTCGGCCACGCCCACCTTGCCGTCGCCGTTGGCATCGCCCATGAGCCCGCCGACGATGATGGTGACGACGGCGGTCGCCTGGCTGACACCATCGGAGGTCGTCAACACCGCGCCGTACCTGCCCCAGCTCTGGTAGGTATGGACGACCTCGGCGCCCTGGGCGGTCTGGTCGTCGCCGAAGTCCCAGGAGTAGGTGTACTCGACGGGGTATCCCATGGCCGGCAGCCCGCCGGCGGCCGAGCCGGTGAAGCTGACCGTCAGCGGCATCTTTCCGGAGGTGGGGTCGCCGGTCGCATCGGCCGTGAGGGCCGGGCCGACGGTGATGGTCAGTTCATCGGAGCTGGTGAAGTCGCCGTCGTCGGCAGTCAGGCGGAGGACGTAAACGCCCTCGCCCGGCAAGTCCACGGTGGTATCCACGGCGTTGGGGTCGGCAAAGGCCACCGGGTCGGGCCCGCTGAGTTTCTCCCAGGTGACGGTGAGGCTGGGCGGAGCGGGGTAACCGTCATCGCTCACGGTGGCGTCGAGGACCACTGCCTGGTGGTAGCCAAAGGGCAGGACCTGATCCTCGCCGACGTCCACGGCCGGCGGGGCTGGGTTATAGACGTTGGCCCGACCGGGAGACCCGCCGACGTGGACGGCCAGCCAGTTCGCCGGATCGTTGCCGTAAAGGCTGCTGTCGATGCGCTCCAGGGAGGGACCTTCCCCCCCAGCACGCTCGTCCCAGGGGGCCTGGTCGTCGTAGGCGACCACATCGACAGGGATGTAGGAGTAATGGCCGGTGCCCGCATCGGGATCGCCCGGCCGGTACAACCCCACCGAGGCCCGGCCGTTGGGCAGGGTCCCGAGGTACGGGCCGAGGATGGGTACGCCCGCGGGGATGTCGTTGCGGGCGCGGAAGGCGGCTTCCTCCGCCGGGTCGGTAACGTCCACGTTGGCAAGAACCATCATGCCCCCCGCGGGTATCTCCACGCCGCTGCCAAAGGCGAAGTGGACGTCGCCGTCCAGTTTCCAGGTGTGGGTCGGGTGGGCCTGGTCGTACAGCCGGACGGTCGAGCCGCTGATATTGAGCAGCTCGATGAACTCGTCGCCATCGGGCATGGGGTTGTACATGATCTCATTGATGACGACCGGCCCGACGACCGGGGCGGCGTTCGGCTGGCCCATGGTGGGCGCCGAGAGCAGGGGGAACTGCGCCCCGGTGCTGGTGACGTACCGCCCGTAGGTGACCTCTTGCGGAGAGCTGCCGAAGGATTCGCTGCGGTAGTAGCCGATCAGCGGGCCGGTGGTGTCATCGCTGAGCAGCACGACCCGTTCGCCGTGCTCGCTGAGCCCGAAGGCGCCGCCGAAGTGGTCGCGCTGGGTGAAGACCAGGTACCCGCCGGCGGGGATGACCGTGCCGGTGGGTATCTGGTACTTGTGCATGTCCTGGAACTCGTCACTGAGGTACCAGCCGCCGATGTCGATGGGCTGGTCGGTTACGTTGTGCAGCTCGATCCAGTCCCCCGCCGGTTCGTCGGTGTGGGCCAGTACCTCGTTGATGACCACGGCGACGGGGTTGAGGCCCGGGCTGCCGCCGACCTTGTCACTGGCGGCCCAACTGGCGGACTCGCTGAGCTGGCCCTCGGGCAGCAGGGGGTCGGTCAGCACCAGCGAGTATCCCTGGCCGTCGGTGGTCGGGTACCAGTCGTCGTAGGTGAAGGCAACCACGGACTGCCCGGCCGAATCGACCAATTCGAGCCGTTCGCCCCCATTGGCCAGGCTGCCGGAGTACTGCCCCAGGATCAGCACGTCGGAGGTGTCGTAGCGGGACTCGAAGGCCATGCGGTTCTTGACCACCACGGCACGCCGGCCGAAGCCCAGCTCGGCCCGGGGGAAGGTGAAACGCACGCCGTCAGTCAATTGCATCCCCTCAAGCTGGATGGACTCATCCCCCACGTTCTCCAGCTCGAGGAACTCGTAATCGTCGTTGTCGAAATCCACGGTGAGGCTGAAATCGTCGAACTCGGCCTCTCCGTCGAGGATGCCCAGACCGACCTCGCCGTCGCAGATGTTCTGGTCGAAGTCGTGGGTGAGCTTGGTCTGGCCGTTGACCCGCAGCACGGCGGCAGTACCCGAAACGGAAACCGCCAAATCATAGTCGCTGCCGACGGCGATGGGTTCGTCGAGGACGGCGTCGATGTACCAGTAGTTGGTGCCGCCATAGTAATTGTAATGTCCGATGACCCACTGATTGCTGCTCCAGGCGCCGGCGAAACGGAAGTTCTCCTTGCTGTGGTAATCAAAGACCACGAAGGCACGGGTATCGTCGCTGGAGCGGTTGACCGTGGCAGCCACTTCGTACTGCTCCGGCAGGTAGGAGGGCAGCTCGGCGGTGACGATGCCGATCTGGAGAAGGGGCAGGCTGGTGTGCGGCTGATAGAACTCGGGCACGGCATGGTAGCGCCCGCCCTCGGTGACCGTCCAGGTGCCGGCCTTGTTGACGAAGCCGGTGACCTCCGGCCCGCCGAAGTGCTCCTCCACGGCGGTCACTGGAGCCGGCGCGTCCTGGGGGTTGTACATGATCTCGGTGATGCGCAGGGGGGCGTCACCCACCGCGAAGTAGGCCTCGGTCAGGGCGCTCCAGACCCCCTCATCGGTGAGGACGCGAGCCTTGACGTGGGCGTTCTCGGCCAGCGCGACCGGCCCGGTGTACTCCATCGCGTCAGGGGACAGTTCGCCGCTGTGAGGCCCGGTCATGCGGGGATCGGTACCGTCCAGGCTGTAGTAGATCGTGCCCTCATTGGCGGTAATGATTAGCTGGAAACCCGGCTCGACGCGCCCACCGTGCTGGTTGAACTCCGGAGCGTCCACCAGGGGATACATGCGGTACGGCAGGTTGGGGCTGTAACGAAACTGGTGCAGCACGATGTCGCGGCGATTGGGGAAAAAGTTATTGATGATGTCATTCCACCTGCTCACCCAGGAGTTGTAGCTGGGGCCGCCGGCGCGGCTCCAGCGGGCGACCTCGCCCTCGTAGGCGGGGTCGAGGATATTCATGAGGCTGTTGTAACGCTGCTGGTTGGCCTGGACGGTCAGGACCCCGTCGTTGAAGAGGTGCTTGTGCACGCGGTCGGCGACCATCATGCGGTAGTCCAGGTTGGCCAGCAGTCGGCGGTGGAGGTCTCCGGCAAAGGTGCTGACGCCGGTCACGTCCCGGTTGACATCCCTGAGGACGACCTCGCCGTCCCAGACGACGGGCATCCAGCCGGCGCCGTCCTCCCGCTTGCGCACCCAGCCGATGTTCGTCTGCCCCCTCCAGTCGCCCGTGCCGGCGTAGTAGTTGAGGATCATGTAGTCGGCCACCGCCTCCACGTCGCACCACTGCTTGAGGTCCTCGTAGGCCTGCCACTTGGTCACGGAGCCGTACATGCCGTTGCCCTGGGATATCCCCATCATGATGTCCATGGCGATGCTGTTGCCGTTGGTGGCCCTGGTGCCCTTGGAGGAATCCCAGTCGGAATCGCGTTCGCCGCCCATGTGTGAAGCCGCCCAGGCGGAGTTGGGCCGCTCGATGGGGTTGTAGATGCCCCAGTACAGGCCGTTGAGGTACACGTGCATGTAGGTGCCATAGACCGCCTCATGGCCCATGGCGCGATAGGAGGCGTGCATCCAGCCGTCGGAGGTCAACTGGCCCCAGCTCCAAAGGGAGTCCTGTGAGCCGCCGCGAAGAATCAACTGGTCAAAGTAATCCACGGGCGAATCAGGGAATAGCGGGTAGTAAAGTTTGCCGTCGCCGTACCGGCTGCGGAAGATGAGCCGGAACGAGCGCTGGGCCTGGTCGCGGGAGGTGCCGCCCTGGATGCGGATGCCGGCCTCCACCTGCTCGTCGGTACCTGCGTTGGGGTCGATGATCTCCACCGAGGCCAGCCGCTCGCGGTCCAGCGACCGGCCCCA
>MVCS01000119.1 GCA_002049885.1 Planctomycetales bacterium 4484_123
GACGTATTCAGGTACGTTTTGAGCTGCGTGAACTCCTGACCTGAGGGGGACTGACAGGCCTGCATGCCTTGGGCGCGGCGCCCAGGCCGAGTCACCGGCCGGCGCCCCCGCGCCGCTCCTGACCGCTTGCCGGAAAGGAATCGACGATGGTGTCTTGCGCGCTCATTCTGGCTCAGATTACCGGCGGGTTCTTTGCGGTGGTGGTGGCGGTGGCCCTGCTGGCGGGCATCCTGGTGGGCCTTGCCGTCCATGCCATCACCACGCGCATGCAGAAGGACGCCCTGGAGAAGGAGCTGCAGGCACGGGTGGCGGCAGCCGAGGCGGAGGCCCGCCGCATCAAGGCCCAGGCCGAGGCCGAGGCCAAGAGCGAGTTCATCCGCCGGCGGCAGGAGTTCGACGCCGAAACCCAACAGGCCCGGGCTCAGCTCCGCGAGGAGGAGCGCCGCCTGGCCAAGCGCGAGGACCTCATCGACCAGAAGATGGATACCCTCACCACCAAGGAGCGCTCTGTGGAGATGGCCGAGCGGGCCGTCAACGAACGCGAGAAGGCCCTGGCGGCCAAGGACAGACAGCTCAACGACCTCATCGCCCAGCAGCGGGCCCAGTTGATGAAGGTGGCCAACATGACCGCCGAGGAGGCCCGCGCCGTGCTGCTGGATCAGGTCCGCAAGGACGCTCAGCGCGAGGCGGACCAGTTGATCCAGCGCGAGCTGGAAAAGGCTGAGGAGACTGCCGAGTCGAAGGCCCGCGACATAATCGCCACCGCCATCCAGCGTTTTGCAGCCGAGCACACCTCGGAGCGCACGGTCTCCACCGTGGACATCCCCTCCGATGACATGAAGGGGCGCGTCATCGGCCGGGAGGGCCGGAACATCCGCGCCTTCGAGAACGCCACCGGCGTGGACGTGATCGTGGACGACACCCCGGGCGTGGTGGTGGTCTCGGCCTTCGACCCGGTGCGGCGGGAGGTGGCCAGGGCGAGCCTGGAAAAGCTCATCCAGGATGGGCGCATTCATCCTTCGCGCATTGAAGAGGTGGTCGCCGAGACCCAGAAGGAGGTCAACCGCCGCATCCAGGAGATAGGCAAGCAGGCCCTGCTGGACGCGAACATTCGGGGGCTACACCCCAAACTGGTGCAGCTTCTGGGCCGGCTGCACTTCCGCACGAGCTACGGCCAGAACGTCCTGAGGCATTCTCTGGAGGTGGCCTACCTCGCGCAGATCATCGCCGGTGAGTTGGGCCTGAACGCCGCGACCGCGCGGCGCTGCGGCCTGCTGCACGATATCGGCAAGGCCGTGGACCACGAGGTGGAAGGCGGACATCCGGAGATCGGCGCCGAGCTGTGTCGGCGCTACGGCGAGGCGGACGAGGTGGTTGAGGCGGCTGCCGGTCACCACGGCGACGTGGTGGCGCGCTTCATCTACACGCCCGTCGTGGCCGCCGCGGACGCCATCAGCGCCGCCCGCCCCGGCGCGCGTCGCGAGACCCTGGAGCGCTATATCCAGCGGCTGGAGAAGCTGGAGGAGATAGCCGCGGCCTTCGAGGGCGTCAAGGTGGCCTACGCCATCCAGGCCGGGCGCGAGGTCCGGGTGATGGTCGATGCCGAGAACGTGGACGACCGGCTCTCGGCCAAGATCGCCCACGACATCGCCAAGCGCATCGAGGAAGAAATGCAGTACCCCGGCGAGGTGAAGGTAACCCTCATCCGGGAGCTGCGCTGCGTGGAGTACGCCCGCTGAAACGCCCTGGCCCCGGCGGTATGATGGGACCATGCAGGACGCCGGGCCGGAGTTCCTCTGTGATGCCATGCTGGGCGGGCTGGCACGCTGGCTGCGTGCTGCCGGCTACGACGCCCGCTTCACCTATGGCATCGACGACCGCGAGCTGCTCGCCCAGGCGCTGCGGACGGGCGCGACGCTGCTCTCCAGCGATGGGAAACTCTTCGAGCGGAACATCATCCGCAGCGGGGCGTTGCCGGCACTGTTCGTGCCCCGTCAGTTGAGCAAGCTCCAGCAGTTGGGCTTCGTGTTGCGCGGGCTGGGCTTGCCGGTACGGCCTCAGCCGCGGTGCATGGCCTGCGGCGGCGCGCTGGAGGAAGTGGCCAAGCCTGCCGTTCGCGCCGAGGCCCCGCGGCGGGCCTATGCCGCTCACGAGCGTTTTTGGCGGTGCACCCGCTGTGGCAAGCTGCTGTGGCGGGGCACGCACTGGCGCAGGATCGCCGCCGCCCTGGAGCGGATTGGCGGTGGCGGGGGATAGCGGAGGCTCAGGCCGGTCTTGCACGCCCGGCCTGAGCCCGGGGAAAGCTACACGGCGATTGACTTCGGCCTTGGGGGGCGTATATTCATTGACCTTCACCGGTTTGCCTGCCAGCGGCGGACGGATGCTGCGGTCGTGCTCACCGGCCTACCTGTGGAGTGATGCCTCCGATGAACATTGTGATGATGGGCGTTCAAGGTTCCGGCAAGGGGACGCAATCGAAGTTGCTTGCCGAGCGGCTGAAGCTGCCGCACATCTCCACGGGCGACCTGTTTCGTGAGCACGTGGCGGAGGGCACCGAGCTGGGCCGGCGGGCGCAGGGCTTCATGCAGAGGGGGGAGCTGGTGCCCGATGCCATCGTCTGCGACATGGTGCGCGACCGCCTGGGAAGGGCAGACGCCGCCGGCGGGTTCATCCTCGACGGCTTTCCTCGCAGCGCGTTCCAACTGGCGGCACTGGAGGGGCTTCACCCCACCGACCACGCCGTGCTGCTGGAGCTGGACGACGAGACTGCCTTGGTGCGTCTGGCCGGCCGGAGCGAGTGCCCCCGTTGCCACATCATCTACGGCGCCAACCGGCCGCCCAAGACGCCCGGCGTCTGTGACGCCTGCGGCGAGCCGTTGAAGGTGCGCGGCGACGATCAGGATGCCCAAGCCATAAGGAAGCGGCTGGCGCTGTACCACGAGGAGATCGGCATGTTGCTGGAATACTTCCGGTGGAAGGGCGTCCTGCGGCGGGTGGACGCGGCCGGCACCGTGGAGGAGGTCCTTCGGGCGGTCCTTGCCGCCCTGGATGTCTGAAGGGTCAAGTCGGCACGCCGCCATGGGCTTTGACGTTGTTTTCGACCGCGGGGGGTGTATCTTCGCTGCTGGTTGACTGGGTGCGGCGAAGATGCGGATCGTGCGGCGAGTGGTCATCTTGGCCGGGCTGGCCGCTGTGGGCCTGCTCGTGGTGCTCTCTGTCGTGGGGGCGTTCCTCGGTGCAGAGCGGGCCAGGGCCATGTTCAATTCCCCGCCGCTGGTGGCCTTTTGGCTGCTCCTGGCCGGGCTGCTGGTCGCGGGGCTGGTGGCCTACGGCCCGTTGAGGCGCTCGCCCGCCCTGGCCGCGGTGCACTTGGGGACACTGCTGGTCGTCGTGGGGGGCATCCTCGGCTCGGATGCCGTGCACACCTTGGCCCGGCGGGTCTTCGGGGTGAGAAAATTATCCTCCGGCTACATGGTCATTGGCGAGGGCGAGATTGGCCGGGAACTGTTCGATGCCGACGGCCGGCTGGTGGGAGAGCTTCCGTTTGCCCTGGGGCTTGAGGCGTTTCGCGTCGAGTACTACCGACTGGCCCGGCCGTGGCGACTTGGGGTCGATGCGCCGGGTCCGGATGCGACCCGTCGTCAGGCGGAGATCGACTGGGCCGTTGGAAGGTGGTCGGCCCTGCCGTTCACCTCGGCCAGAGTGAAGGTCTTGCGGTACCTGCCCTCGGCCCGGGCCGTCTATGAGGCTGGCGCGGGTCCTCGCCTGGAGGTGGTCGTCTCCGGCCAGACAGTGGCCTCGGTGCCGGCCGAGGCGGGGCGGACAGTGTCTTTGGAGGGTCCCGTCGGGACGCTGCGGGTGCTGGAGGTCTTTGCCAATCTTCAGGTCTGTGGCGGGCGTGCCGTGGACGCCCCCGGCCACGAGCGGGCAGGCGGGCCGGCGGTGAAGGTGGAGTTTCGCCGGCCTGACGGGAGGCGTTCGGTCGGCTTCGTCTTCGCCGGGCCGGCTCAGCCGCCCGGCCACGGCGCCCTGGCCGAGGGCCTGGAGCTGCGGTACGTGGTGCCCCGGCCCAGCGGGGCGGAGGCTGACCCGGCCTCCGGCCTGCCGGCGATGCAGGTGCTGCTCGAACAGGGGGGCCTGCGACTGCGAAGCTGGTTGGTCGCGGGCCCCTCGAGTCTGCCGGTTTCGCTGCGGCTCGATGAGTTCCTGGGCCCGCCCGCCTCCGGGCCGACCTTCCGCGGCGCGGTCGGCATTGATGGCGGGACTTACCTGGTGTTGTTCCCGCCTCGTGGGCCCGTGCGGGAATGCAAGAGCCACCTGGTGGTATTCGACGGCGGAAAGGTCGCCGCCGAGAAGGTCGTCAAGGACAACGACCCGCTGCATTACGGCGGATATCACTTCTACCAGTGCTCGTGGGACGATTCCGGCCAGCGGAGGACAATCCTCTTCGTGAAGTCTGATTGGGGCCTGTGGAGCGTCTATGCGGGCTTCGTGCTCCTGTGTGCGGGCGTCTTCGGCCTCTGCTGGTGGGGGCCGGTGTGGCAGCGGTTGGGCCGGCGGAGGGCACGTGGCGGTTAAGACAGACATCGTGGGCCTGCTGATATACGTGGCTATCGTCGCCCACCTGGCAGCGGCTGCCGCTTTGGCGTTGAGGCGCGACCGCTTCGGCTGGTCTGCCTACGGGGCGGGCTTCGCCCTGGCGGCGACGGCCTTTGTCGCCCGCTGGGTGCGCGTCCAGCACGTGCCGCTTCAGAGCCTCTTCGAGGTCTTCCTGTGCCTGGGGATGGTGATGGGCCCGGTTTCGCTGCTGTGCCGGCGCCTGCTGGGCGTGGGCGGTGAGGCGGCCGACTGCGTGATCGCTTCGGTCGTGCTGTTCGCGGCCGGCTTCGTGTTCGAGTCCAGGCCGCAGCCCTTGCCGTCGATCCTCCAGAGCGGACTGTTCCTGCCCCATGTGGCGGCGTACATGGCGGCGTACATGATCCTGGCCAAGGCCGGCGTGCAGGCGTTCAAGGCATTGGGGGTTGGGGGCCGATCCCAGCCGGCGGCGGTGGTGGCCCCGGAGGTGGGCGCCTACCGGGTGGTCAACCTGGGCTTTCCGCTGCTGACCCTGGGGTTGGTGCTGGGGGCCCTGTGGGGCAAGCGGGCCTGGGGCGATTGGTGGAACTGGGACCCCAAGGAGCTGTGGTCGTTGGCCACGTGGCTGATCTATGCGGGGTACCTGCACTTCCGCCGGGCCTTCGGGCGGAGGTATCCGCGAGTCGGGCCGGCACTGGTGCTGGCGGGTGCGGCGGGGATAGTCATCACGCTGTTGTGGGTCAACCTGGCCGGGACGTTCGCCGGCCTGCACAGCTACGCCAAGTGAGTGAGGCAAGGGGGGGCTCGACTCGTCGCCCGGGGCGCGGGCGGGGCCGGAAAAGCGCCGACGGCAG
>MVCS01000120.1 GCA_002049885.1 Planctomycetales bacterium 4484_123
TCTCAGCCCTCGATGATCCGCATGGCCTCTTCGCGATAGGCGTCCATGACGTAGGGTATGCCGGAGATCCTGGCGGCCTCCTCGGTCAGGGCCATGAGATCGGACCGGCTGATGGTCTCGATGCGGAAGTTCCGGCTGCCGGCCATGAGTTGCTGAAGGCCGGTCCGCAGCTTGTCAGTGAAGCAATACATGGCCACGGCCCCGAGGGGCATCTCCTCGACGACTTCCCGGCCGTACTTGGCCACCAGCTCCTCGTAACAGATGAAGATCTCCTTCTTGGTGCTGCCGAACTCGCTGATGGTCTTGGGCAGGGCGTTGAGGCCTTCTTGCAGCCACAGGGCGATGTTCTTGCCCACCATGCCCGGGATCATCAGTGCCCGGCCCATGCACACGGCCTTGACGAACGGGGCCCCCATGGCCAGCACCTTGAAGATGTGGTCCTCGGTGCTGAACCCGCCGGCAATGGCGATGTCTGGCACGAAGGCGCCCTTGGCCTGGAGCTTCCGGCAGAGCTCGTACGCCATGGACTGGAGGTAGAAGGTGGGGACGCCCCATTCGACCATCATCCGCCATGGGCTCATGCCGGTCCCGCCCGGTGCCCCGTCGATGGTCAGCAGGTCCAGCTTGGCGTCCGAGGCCCAGCGGATGGCCATGGCCAGTTCGCGCATGGGATAGGCGCCGGTCTTCAAAGTGATTCGCTTGGCCCCCAGACTGCGCAGGCGCTCCACCTCGGCCATGAATGCCTCTTGGTCCGCGAAGCCCAGCCGGGAGTGCCGCTCGAAGTGTTTCAGCGCGCCGGCCCTGAAGGCGGCCTGGTTGGCCTCCAGCGACGGGTCGGGCGTCACCAGGTAGCCGCGGCGCTGGAGCTCCAGGGCCCGCTCCAGCGAGTCCACCTGGATTTCCCCGCCGATGCACTTGGCCCCCTGACCCCACTTCAACTCGATGCACGCCACCTCCAGCTTGTTGATGACGTACTCGGCCACACCCATGCGGCTGTCCTCCACGTTCAACTGCACGATGAGGTCGCCGTAACCTTCGTACCAGTGCCGGTACTGCTCGACCCGGCGGGCCATGTCCGGCGAGTGGGCGACCTTCCCATCGCCGTCCAGCTCCAGGGCCGGGTCTATCCCGCAGACGTTCTCGCCGCAGACCAGGGTAATCCCGGCGATGGCGGCGCCGGCGGCGAAATGCTCCCAGTTCTTCCGGGCGATGTCGGTGGAGCCCAGGGCTCCGGTGAAGACCGGCAGGCGCATGGTGACCTTGGCATCCGTGCCGTAGGTGGTCTCGGTGCTCACCATGGGGAACAGCGTGTTGTCCGGAGTGCCAGCCTCTCCGGATGCCAGGCCCTTGGCCCCCAGGGCGTAGCCCTGGATGTTCAGGTGCGAGTAGTCCACCGGGTAGTCCTTGTCGCCGCCGGCCGTGAGAGTCCCGAACGGACCGGGGTAGAGGACCTCCCGCCCGCGGAAGGATGCCTTGAAGATCTCGCAGTTGCCCCGGCAGCCGTCGATGCAGCGCGTGCAGATGCCCGAGACCGGCGCCACGCTGCGCGACCGGTTCACGGTCTGGGTCACCTCGTTGGCATTGGGTCGTTCCAGGGTCATGTCTCTGTCCTTTCCTTGTCGGCCGGCCCGACCCGCTTGTTGCCGCTCAGGCCCGACCGACACCCTCGGCGCCCGGCGGGCGAGTGATCGGCTGGCGGCGCCCTGTTGTTATCGGCTCTACGATAGGCAGAGTTTGAATAACCCAATCCTGCCCATTGGGCGGAATACGCGCTGCTAATAAGGACAAACAGAATTGCTAATATGAATTGGCCGGTCAGCAGCCGGCCCGCGCAGGGACCCCTCACGACGGCTGCGAACCAGGCTGGTCGGCGGCGACGGCAGCCTTGGCCTGGTAGCCCAGTTGCCTGACGGCCGAGCAGAGGGCCTCGATGTCGAGGTCTTCGCCCATCACGATGGCCGTGCCCGTCCCCAGGTCCACCTCGGCCGAGGTGACCCCGGGACATCCGACCAGGGCGCGACGGACGCTGGTGGCGCAGTGCGAGCAGGTCATCCCACCAACGAGGAGCCTGGTTCCGGCTGCCGGCTCCGGCTGGCCGCGGCGCCGTCGCCTGGCCAGCACCGGGACCACCACCGCCCGCGCCAGGATGGCCAGCAGGGCCACCGCGCTGACGTGCTTGACTGTTGCGGGGATCATCCAGGGCATGGCCGGGGCGGGGCGAACTTGGACCATCCCCAGGATGTAGTCGAGCGTCAGTCCCGCCGCCAGTGCCCCCGCGGCCACAGCGGCCAGGTATATCAGCGCCGTGCGGCGTCCCAGTACGCGCCAGATGGTGGCGATGGTGGCCGCGTTGGTCGCCGGGCCGGTCATCAGGAACACCAATGCCGCCCCAGGCGAGACGCCGCCTTCCAGGACCAGGGCAGCCGCCACGGGCACCGAGGCCGTCGCACAGACGTACACGGGCACGCCGATGAGCAGCATGATCACCATGGCCAGCACCCCGCCGCCGAGGTAGGGCGCGAAGTAGTCCTTGGGCACCAGCGCCGAGATCAGGGCAGCGACCACCAGCCCGCCCAGCAGGGGCTTGCCGATGTCCCTGGGCAGGGTTCCGAAGGCGTGCGAGAGCACCCGCCGCAGCTTGCCGTGGCCCTGGTCCCCGGCGGGTCCGTCCGTGGCGGTGGGCCCCGTTGCCGCGTCGTCCGGTCGCTCAGGACAGAGCGCGGAGGTCAGGGCCCCGCCGGCCAGCCCGCTGACCAGCGCGGCGATGGGCCGGTATATGGCGAACACCCAGCCCAGCAGGCTGAAACTCACCAGGATGCTGTCCACGCCGTCCTGCGGGGTGGCGATGAGGAAGGCCACGGTGGCTCCCCGGCTGGCACCGCTGCGGCGCAGCGACGCCGCCACCGGGATCACTCCACAGGAACACAGCGGCAAGGGCACGCCGAAGGCCGCCGCCTTGAAGACCGGCCAGAGACCCCGCCCGCCAAGGTGACGTTCGATCAACCGCGGCGAGACAAGTACCGAAAGCGCCCCGGCCGCCACGAACCCGAACAGCAGCCACGGCGCCATCTCCGCCAGCACCCGCCAGAAGTCCAGTGGTATGTTCCTGAGCAACTCGGACAATGTCGGCTCCGCGCAACAACGAGGCCCGCGAATTCCGGATTCCTCACGGGCTCATTGTAGGCGTCCAAAGCTGGCCTCGAGGCGTGCTCCTCGGGATAGGCAGGGCGTGCCAGAACCGTCGGCCGGGCCGCGTGCATGGTGAAAAAATAGTGCCCGAGCGGGACAGGTCGTCCCGCCCGGGCGCCCCTCCCTGGAAAGCACAGCCGCGCCGGCGCCGTCCGGCGCGTCAGCCGATCTGTTCGTTCAGCAGGGCCAGCAGGTCCTTGATGCGCATTGCCTTCGGCCCGGCGGGGGTTGACCACCGGCAGGTGGCATTCTCGGCCAGCATCTTCTTCACGCGCTGCACGGCCAGTACCACAGAGGAGTGGTTCTTGCCCATGGACCGCCCGATCTCCGGGAAGCTCATCCGGGTGTGGCGCCGAGCCAGGTACATGGCCACAGCCCGGGCCAGGCTGACAGTGTGGAGCCGCCGGCTGGAGTGCAGGTCGGCCGGCGTGATCCCGAAGAAGGCCGAGACCACCGTCTCGATGTCTCCCAAGGTCACTGCGCCGTGCGTCTGTACGAGGTGGTCGGCCAGGGCCTCGCGTGCCATCTCCAGGCTGACCTGCTGGCCGGTCAGGCCGGCCACGGCCGCTAGTTTCACCAGCGCGCCTTCCAGCTCGCGCACCGAGCCGCGAATCTGTTCGCCGATATAGGTCAGGACCTCCGGCGGGACCTCCACCTTCAGCCGGGCCGCGTAGCGCCGGAGGATCTCCATCCGGGTGCTCCGGCCGGGCGGGTCGATCCGCACCACCATGCCCGATAGGAAACGGCTGACGAGCTGGTCGGTGAGCTGGCCCAGCATCTTGGGGTGGGCGTCGGAGGCCATCACTACCTGCTTGCCGGCCGCATCAATGGCATTGAAGGTGTGCAGGAATTCCTGCTGGGTGGCCTTCTTGGCGGCGAAGAAGTGCACGTCGTCGATGGCCAGCAGGTCCAGGTGTCGGTAGCTCCGGTGGAATTCGCCGGTGCGCTTCCTGCGGACGGCCTGCACGAACTGATTGGTGAACTGCTCGGCGGTGATGTACTTCCATGCGCAACGCCGCGTGGCCGGCGACTCGGCGACCGCCCGGCAGATGCCCTGGAGCAGGTGCGTCTTGCCAACCCCGCAGCCCCCGTGGATGAACAGCGGGTTGTACGGCGCCTTGCCGGTGCGGGCGACCTCCAGGGCCGCCGAGTAGGCCAGCCGGTTGGAGGGCCCGGTGACGAAATCCTCCAGGCGGTACTGGAGCCGGCAGGTGGTAACCGCGGCGGCCCGCGCCGCACCGCCCCGGCCGCGGGCCACCAGGACCGCCTGGGCGTCCAGTTGTCGGCGCCGCAGCCGCCCGCTCAGGTCGGGGTCCACGTTGATGAGCAGTTGCAGCTTGCGTCCGGTGACCTCGGCTGCCGCGGCGCTGATCGCATCGGCGAAGTGCCGTTCGATCCAACTGGCGATGAACATGTTGGCCGCACCCAGCTTGACGTGTCCGTTCTGCACCAGCAGGGACGTGCCATGCTTGAACCAGGCGTTGAACTTCTGCGTGCCGATGCGCCGGTGCAATGCCGCGAGGATCTCCTTTGCCTGGCCAGTGGGCGCGCGCATAGTGCCCGTTCCGCTCATGGTTAGTCCCTTTCCCAGCTCGGATGGGGACGACAGGACTGCCCGCCACGCCGAACCGGCTGGCGTGAGCCAGTAGGCCGCCCTCGGATCCCTCGACGACCACCGACAAGCGGACTGTACCGCCGAAGGCGAATTGCGTCAACGGCGTATTGGCCCGGATTCTTATCCACAGGAGGACAAGGGCCGGAGGTCAAGAAACTTGGCGGCCGAAATTTTTTTTCGTCCACCGATTATGCACAACTCATCCACCGAGAGGCCCCAAGCGGGCCTCAATGACCTGCCCCGACCGTCCCTGGAGCCAATCTCAGATATACCTCTCGGCGCCCGACCTCCTGGAAGCCCTCGCTGCGGTAGAGGCTCACCGCCGGCGCGTTTGCCGCGTCCACGGCCAGGCCCAGGGCCGACCGCCGGCGCCGGGCCGTCGCCGCCAGCGCTCGCCGCACCATGGCCCGGCCGATGCCACGCCGGCGCCACTCCGGGCGGACGCCCAGGTAAACCACCTCGCACTCGTCCGGCCGGGCCGCCGAGTCGTTCACCAACACGCAGCCGACGATCTCATCGCCAGCCAGGGCCATGAACCAGCACTCCGGACAAAACCTGCCGCTGGCCTTGTGCCCGGCCACCACGTCCTCCAGGCTGCGGCCGGCAGCAGGCACTGGACGAAGGCGACGCCCCTGTCCAGGGTGGCAAGTGTCAGTTCGGCCAGCAGACGAACCAGGACCGCCATGTCCGCCACGGTGACGGGCGGGGAATAGTACACCACGGCGGTTCGGCCGGGGCTGGTGACGGTGATGGCGGCCGCCCGAGGGGCTCCGCGGTCGCGCGCCCACCAGAACAGGCACTCCTCGCCGCTCGGTCCGCTCAGCAGGGCCCTCAAGGCACCGGCCAGGCCGCAGGGGCAGGCCGGCCCGGCCAGCAGGGCAAGGGCCGCTTCCTGGCGGCGCTGAGGGACGGGCTCGATCCGCAGCATGGCCATCATGTTAGGCTTCTGGACCGGAGATGCAACGAGCGGCCCTGAGGGACGCTCGCCGCCCCGGCCGTCGGCCTGCGGGGCGGGAGATTTGTGTCTTTCTCGGCCGTTGACAGGCCCGCGGGCTTGTCGTAGCCTACTACGTCAGCAAGGCGGCGCTGCCCGTTCGGAGCCGGAGCGGGCGGGCAAGGAGCATTGGCATGAGGTATTCCGCGGCGCTGTTGGGTCTGGGTCTGCTGGCGTTGGGGACGTTCGCCCACGGCGGGCCGCCCCCCAAGCCCAGCGTGGTGCCCTTGAAATGGGAGCTGGACTTCGAGTACCACCCGGTCCAGTCCATCACGGTGAGGGTGCCCGGCGAGAAGAAGCCCAGGACCTTTTGGTACATGCTTTTCAGCGTCTGCAACCGTTCCGGGGCGGACCGACTGTACGTGCCGGGCTTCGACCTTTACACGAACACCGGTCAGGTCCTGGGTGCGGGCAAGGACGTGCCCACGGTGGTCTTCCACGCGATCAAGAAGCGGCACAACAATCCGCTGCTGATGAGCCTGACGGCCATCACCGGGCGGATCCTCCAGGGCGAGGACAACGCCAAGGACGGGGTGGCCATCTGGCGCGACTTCGACCCCAAGGCCCGGCGGTTCGATGTGTTCATCAGCGGGCTCAGCGGCGAGACCGTCAAGATCAAGCTGCCAGTGCCGGTGGTGGTGGTCAAGAAGGACGAGAACGGCAGGCCTGTGAAGGTCACCTTGAACGAGTTGAACGTGACCAAGACGCTTCAACTGTCTTACAGCCTGCCGGGCGAGGCGGCCTCACGCACACAGACCAAGCCCCGGCTGCTGGCCAAGCGCTGGGTGATGCGCTGAGGGGCGCCGGCACCGGCGCGGAAGCCGCGGCCGCGGGCTTGACAACCGCCCGACCGGGCAATACACTCAAACAGGTCGTTGCGAAGGTTTCCGGCGCACGCTGTCGATATTCTGGGCTGAGATATGGCACACAAGAAGGGACAAGGTTCGAGCCGCAACGGTCGCGATTCCAACGCCAAGCATCGGGGCGTGAAGCGCTACGGCGGTCAGCACGTCTCGGCCGGGACGATCATCGTGCGCCAGTGCGGCACGCCCCTGAGGCCGGGGGTGAACGTGGGACGAGCTCGGGACGACACCCTCTTTGCGCTGCGGGACGGGCAGGTGAGGTTTCGCGGCCGGTTCGTGGACGTACTCTGAGGGCTGGCTGGGTCCTGAGAAGTTTTTGGGATGGCACAGGCCGCAGCGCGTCGAGGCGGCGGCGCCGGCCGGGCCATCCCTTTTTCGTAGGCCCCCCGACCGTGTTCGTGGACGAGGCGGAAATCTGGGTCTTCGGCGGCGACGGCGGCAACGGCTGTGCCTCCTTCCGCCGTGAGAAGTACGAGCCCTTCGGCGGGCCCGACGGCGGCGACGGCGGCGACGGTGGCAGCGTGTACTGCGTCGCCGACCCCTCGTGCAATGTACTGATGCACCTGGCGGGCAAGCACCATTGGCGCGCCGGCCGGGGCGGCCACGGCATGGGCAAGAAACGCCACGGCAAGAAGGGCAAGGATATCTTCATCCCGCTGCCGCCCGGCACCATCATCCGCGACGCCGAGCGCCAGGTCGTGCTCAAGGACCTGCTCAAGCCCGGAGAGCGCATCTGCGTGGCACGGGGCGGGCGCGGCGGCCTGGGAAACGTCCATTTCGCCACCTCCACCCACCAGGCCCCCAGGGAATGCACCCCCGGCGAGCCGGGACAGGTCCGCCGGCTCCACCTGGAACTGAAGCTCATCGCCGACGTGGGCCTGGTCGGCCAGCCCAACGCCGGCAAGAGCACGTTGCTGCGGCGGCTGTCGGCGGCCCGGCCCAAGGTGGCGGCCTATCCCTTCACCACGCTCCAGCCTGTGCTCGGCATCGTGGAGTTGCCGGGCTACCGCCGCTTCGTCATGGCGGACATCCCCGGCCTGATCGAGGGCGCCCACCGCGGCGCCGGACTGGGAGATGCCTTCCTGAGACACATCGAGCGCACCCGGCTGCTGGTGCACATGGTCGATATCCACCCCCCGGCAGAGCAGGCCGTCCGGCGTTTCCGCGCCGTCAACGAGGAGCTGCGCAAGTACTCTCCGAACCTGGCAAGCAAGCCCCAGATCGTGGCCGCCAACAAGATGGATCTCACCGAGAATCGGCGGGCCTTCCGGGCCTTCGCCGAAGGCGTCGGTGTGGAGGTGGTGGGGATCTCGGCCGCCACGGGCGAGGGCCTGGCCGGCCTGACTGAGCGGATCTGGCGGGCACTGCACTGCGGCGCGGGCGCCGAGAGCTGAGAACCGGCCCACCGGGTCGGCGGGCCAGCCGGCGGAGCAGCTATCGAGGAAGGCCATCATGGCGGAAGTCAAGACGGTCCTGGCGCTGGACGTGGGGAATTCGCGCGTGGCGATGGGGGCCGTGGGCGAGGGGGTCACAAGCTCCCTGCGCCTGCCGAGGGAGAACCTCGACGGCCTGGGCGAGGCCCTGGGCGGCCTCTGGGAGCAGATGCCTGAGCCTAGGTGCGTGGCGGCCTGTTCGGTCAACCCGGCCAACCTGGCGAAAGTGGAATCGGCCGTGCGCGAGCGGCTGGGGCAGGACGTACTGGTGGTGGGGCGGGACCTGCCGCTGCCCATGCAGACCGACCTGCCCGAACCACACAGCATCGGCACGGACCGACTCTGCTCGGCGGCGATGGCCTATTTCCGCTTGCAGACGGCCTGCGTCGTGGCCGACTTCGGCACTGCCATCACCATCGACTGCGTGAACGACCAGGGCGTCTTTCTTGGCGGGGCGATCCTGCCGGGCCTGGAAGTCGCCGCCGAGGCCCTGGCCCGGCGAACCGCCTTGCTGCCGGAGGTGCAACCGGCCCGGCCTGAGTGGGTCTTTGGCAAGGACACGCGCCAGGCCATCGTCGGCGGATTGGTGTACGGTGCCCGCGGGGCACTGCGCGAGCTGACCGAGGCCTACGCGACGGAGCTGGGCCGCTGGCCCCCGGTGATCGCCACGGGCGGCGACGCCGAGCTGGTCGCAGCCGGTTACGACATCGTCCACGCTGTCGTGCCCGACCTGTCGCTCCTGGGTGTGGCCCTGGCATATCAGAAGACGCAATTGGAGCAGGAGTGACCCCTGGCGAGCCAATCCGGCCCCCGGCCGAGACGGGCAAGGCCGCCCGTGCCACCGCCAGGCTGGTCACGGCGCCGGCCCGTGGTGGGATTGCGGTAGTCGTGCTCTCGGGGCCGGCGGTGCAGGAGATTCTCCATCAGGTGTTTAGGCCGCGGGGCCGCACACCGGCCGAAGGCCGCCTGGCGTTGGGCTGGCTGGTGGACGGCGAGGAGCTGCTGGACGAGGTGGTGGTGACCTTGTTGGACGGGGGGCGCTGCGCGGAGATAAACATCCACGGCGGGCCTCATCTGGCCCGGCGGGTCCTTGCGTTGCTGTCGGCATCTGGTGCGGTGGTCTCTGAGGGCGGGGCGATAGACCCCACGCTGGTTCGGCCGCATCCGCGCTGGCACAACCCGGCGGTGACGCGAGAGGT
>MVCS01000121.1 GCA_002049885.1 Planctomycetales bacterium 4484_123
GCGTAGCCAGCTTCGCCATCCGCCTGGACCAGGCCGGCCTGCTGGCGGCCTACCGCCCCCTGGAGGAAGGCCAGTCCTGCCAGCAGGACGAACAACTCCTGACCTTCGTGGCGGGAGTGGCCCGGCCCATCGCCTGGTTCAACGAAGCGCCCTACCTCGACACCCTCAACGCAGAGGCGGTGGCAGAGTTCATACGCCTGACCCACCAGGCCTACGCCGACCGCTTCGGGAAGGATTTCGGCGACGTCATCCCCGCCATCTTCACCGACGAGCCCAACTACGCCCACGGCGGACTGGGCCTGCCTGAAGCCCTGGCCGAGCTGCCCTGGACGGCCGCCCTGCCGATGATCTTCAGGAAGCGCCGCGGCTACGACCTGCGGGACCACCTGCCGGTCCTCATCTACCCCGCCGGCGATGAGAACTTCAGCAAGGTCCGGCACGACTACTGGCGGACGCTGACCGAACTGTTCGTGGAAAACTTCTCCGCCCAGATCGGCCGGTGGTGCGAAAAGCACCACATCGCGCTCACCGGCCACTACCTGGGCGAAAACTCCTTCCAGCAGCAGATATCGGTCATCGGCTCGGCCATGGCTCACTACGCCCATCAACAGTGGCCCGGCATCGACATCCTCCGCGACCAGCTCGAGGAGATATCCACCGTCAAGCAGTGTTCCTCGGTGGCCGCCCAGATGGGTCGGCAGCACGTGCTCAGCGAACTGTACGGCTGCACGGGCTGGGACTGGCCGCTGGAGGGGCACAAGTTCAGCGGCGGCTGGCAATTCGTCCTGGGGGTGACCTTCCGCTGCCCGCACCTGTCGCTCTACAGCCTGGCCGGCGGGGCCAAGCGCGACTACCCCGCCAGCATCTTTCCCCACAGCCCATGGTGGAAATACTACCGCATCGTCGAGGACTACTTCGCCCGGTTGTCACTGGTGCTCACCAGCGGACGGGCCGTCCGCGACGTGCTGGTCCTCAACACCATCGACAGCGCCTTCGGCCAGTACCTGCCGGGCAACGGCCAGAGCGTCCAGGACCTGTGGGAACCGTTCAACGCCCTGCTGGTGGCCCTGCTGGAGGGCCACTACGACTACGACCTGGGCGAGGAGTCACTGCTGGCAAAGATGGCCAAGGTCGCCGGGGGTCAGCTGAAGGTCGGCAAGATGCAGTACCAGTTGGTGCTGGTCCCGCCATGCATCACGCTGCGGTCCAGGACCGTGGCCTTGCTGAAGCGCTTCGTCGCCGGCGGCGGGAAACTCCTCTTCGCCGGACGGGTTCCGGACCGCGTCGACGGTGAACCCTCCGAGGAGCTGGCCGGGCTCGTCGAGGCCGCCAGCAGGTGCGGGCCCGATCCCTCTGCCGTCCTGGCCACCCTGGAGGCCTTGTTGCCGCGCCGGGTCTCGGTCACAGAGGCGGGCCGGGAGTTGGGCTGTGTCTGGACCATGCTCCGGCGGGTCAAGGGCGGTCAGGTGCTGTTCTGCCAGTCCACCGACCGCCGAGAGGCCCACGAGGTACAACTCCGCGTACACGGACGGACGCCGGTGGTACTGATGGACCCGGCCACGGGCCAGTGCCGGCGCCTATCGGCTAGCAAGGACGGCCAGAGCGTGACCTTCACACTCCAGCTTCCGCCGAGCGGCTCGGCCCTGGTGGCCCTGGGGCTTCGGGCCGGCGACGCCGCCGCTCCCGCCCCGCCTCCCAGGACGGTCGCGAGCGTCGAGGTGCCCGGGCCGTGGAAGGTCGAACTGACCGAGCCGAACACCTTCCCCCTGGACTTCTGCCGATACCGCATCGGAGACGCTGACTTCTCCGCGCCCGTGCCCGTGCTGCTCGCGGACGAGCAAATCCGCGGTCACTTCGGACTGCCGGCGCGACACGCGCGGGGCTGCCAGCCGTGGTACCTCGCCCAGACCGGCCGGGCCGACCGCACCCCCCGCGCCAAGTGCGAGATGAAGTTCCACTTCCACGTCACCGACGTGCCGCAGCGGCTGGAGGTGGCGATCGAGCGCCCGGAGGACTTCCGGATAAGTCTCAACGGCCGGGCCATCTCCTCCGAGCCGACGGGCTGGTGGGTGGATGAAGACCTCAAGACCATAGACCTCACCCCGGCCGTCCGAGCCGGCGATAACGAGCTGCTGCTGAGCTTCGAGTACCGCTCCGACATGGAGCTGGAGGACCTGCACCTGCTGGGCAGCTTCGCCGTCCGCCAGACGGGGCCGAAGCGCACCTTCGACGCCTACAGCCTCACCGCATCGGTCGGCGAGCTGGCCGCGGGGGGATGGATCGGCCAGGGGCTGGACTTCTACGGCGGGGCGGTGAACTACACCATCCCCGTGGGCGAGTCCGTCCACCGGGCCCTCTCGGCGGGCAAGCGAGTCCGGCTGGCCCTGCCGGCGGTCAAGTGCACCTGTGCGGCGGTGCACGTCGGCGGGCGTACCTTCGTGCTGGCCTGGCCGCCGATGGCCGCCGACATCACCGAGGCCCTGCCCGAGGCACGGGAGCTCGTCGTCGAGGTCATCGGCGGGCGGAAGAACATTCTCGGGCCGCTGCACGTGCCCTGGCTGTCCTGGACCGGCCCGGGTGAGTTCGACCCGCACCACGAACAGTGGACCGACGAGTATCTCCTCAACGACCATGGCCTGATGGCGCCGCCGGTATTCGAGGTCCTGGAATAGTCGCCGCCGGCTGGGCGGGGCAGCCCGGCCGGTCGGCCTGAGGAAAACAGTCCGAGTGATGATGCAGTTCGTGGAGTTCACATCGGGGGCGCACACCCTGCGGGGCATGCTGCACTTGCCGCAAGGCCGACGCCCCTTCCCCGCCGTCATGCTCTGCCATGGTTTCAGCGGGCACCGCATCGAGGCGCACTTTCTGTTCGTCACCATCGCCCGTCGGCTGGCCCGGGCCGGGGTCGCCGCGCTGCGATTCGACTTCGCCGGCAGCGGCGAGAGCGACGGCGAATTCGCCGACATGACCGTCTCGCGCGAGGTGGACGACGCCGCCGCTGCGCTGGAGTTCCTGCGGCGTCACCCAGCCGTCAGCCCTGACCGGATCGGCGTTGCGGGTCTGAGCCTCGGCGGGGCGGTGGCGGCGCTGCTGGCCGGCCGCCGCGGGGCGGACCTGCGCGCCGTGGCCCTCATCTCCGCCGTGGCCGAGCCCGCCCGCATCCTCTCGTTCATCCGTACCGGCAAGTTCGAGGTCCAGCTCGCCCAGCGCGACTACATAGACTGGGACGGCCTGATGGTCCGACGGGCCTTCCTCCAGGACCTAGAGAGGCTCACGCCGGCCGAGGCCATCGCCGCCTGGCCCGGTCCCCTGCTGGTCGTCCACGGCAGCGAGGACGCGACCATCCCGCCGTCCGAGGCCTACACCTATCGCCAGCGGCGTGCCGACGCCGACACCCCTACCCGATTCGAGATCGTCCGCGGTGCCGACCACACCTACAACAGCCTCGAGCACACCGAACGGCTGTGCGAACTGCTGGAGGGGTTCTTCCGAGAAAAGCTCTGACCCCCGCCTTCCGGCCGGGACCACTGGCGCGGGTCGCGGGGGAGTATTCAGCCATGATCCCGCGGAGCTGACGGACGCCAGGAGAAACTCGCGATAGGCATCGAGTTCAGTGCGGAGCGATGGGAGCGGATCAAGGACGACGCCCGGCGGTGGTGGGCGGGCGAGCTGGACCGCCCGCTGATCCACGTGAAGGTCCGCGGGCGGGACCCGGGCCGGGACGAGCCGGAACTGCCCTGCCACGGTTTCACCGCCTTCTACGACCCGTCTGTCCCGGCCGAGGCCATCGTGGACCGGTGGGACTACGAGCTTTCCTGCCGGTGGTATCCCGGCGATTCCTTCCCGGCGGTGTGGCCGAACTTCGGCGCGGGCGTGATGGCGGCCTTCCTGGGAGCAGAGCTCCACCCCGACGGCCGGACCGTCTGGTTCAAGCCGCCGGGGGAACTCCGGGCGGCCGACATCCACTTCCGCTACGATCCGGACAACCCCTGGCTGAGCCGCATCAAGGACATCTGCCGGGCCGCCATGCAGCGCTGGGGCGGGCCGGTGCAGGTGGCCATGACGGACCTCGGTGGCACGCTGGACGTGCTTTCCACCTTCCGCCCCGGCGAGCAACTGCTTCTGGACCTGTACGACCACCCGGGCGAGGTCGAGCGGCTCACCTGAGAGTTGCACGAACTGTGGTTCAGGTTCTTCGAGGAGATAGACGCCTGCCTCCAGCCGGTCAATCCCGGCTACACCGCCTGGACGCCCATCTACTCCGAGAGCCCCTACTACATGCTCCAGTGCGACTTCTGCTGCATGGTCTCCCCGGCCATGTTCGACCGGTTCGTCAAGCCGGAGCTGTCGGCGGCATGTCGCCGGCTGGCCAACCCCTTCTACCACCTCGACGGCCCGGGCCAGTTGCCTCACCTGGAATCGCTGCTGGCCATCCCGGAACTGAAGGGCGTGCAATGGATACCCGGGGCCGGCGCGCCCGACCAGCGCCATTGGCCGGAGGTGTACCGCCAGATTCGCCGCGCCGGCAAGCTCATCCAGATATCCACCGGCAGCGGCGGGCTGGAGGTGCTGGACATCGTGGCCGAGCAGATCGGTACCCCCAGGGGCATCGTCCTCATCGGCGAGGTGGACATCGAGGAGGAACCGAGATTGGCAGAGACACTCCGGCGATACGGGGCCGAGTGAACGCGCGGCTGGCCGGCCCACCTCCAGGCCGCCCCGCCCCGTCTGGCGAGGCCGGGACAGCCCGTCCCCGGCCGGCGGCTCAGGATTCCTGGTCCCGCATGAGCGCCTGGATTTCTTCGACGGTCGGCATGGACGGCTGAGCGCCGAACTTGGTGCACGCCAGTGCCCCGGCGGCGTTGGCGGCCTTGGCGGCCTCGGTCAGCGGCACGCCGCGGGCCAGGCCGACGGCCAGGGCGGCGGTGAAGGCGTCCCCGGCGGCGGTGGTATCGACGATGTCCACCCTGTAGGGCTTGACCTTGGCAATCTCGCCGTCGGCGGTCAGCACCAGCGAGCCCCGGCCGCCCAGCTTCAAGACCGCCGCCTTGGCTCCACGGGCGATGAGGTCAGAGGCCACCAGCTTGTCCACCCGCTCGTCGAACTCGCCGGCGGCCTTGCCGGTGATGAGCTGGGCCTCAGAGACGTTGGGGCTTATCACGTCCACCTGGCAGAGCTCCGGGGGCATGGTCCTGGGCGCCGGGGCGGGGTCCAGCACCACCTTGCAGCCGTTCTTCACCGCCAGGGCCCGGGCCGCCTTGACCGTCGGCAGCGGCAGCTCGAGTTGGAGCAGTACCACGTCGGCCGACTCGAACAGTGCCTCGGCGTGATACACGTCGTCAGGGGTCACCAGGTGGTTGGCACCCGAAGCCACCACGATGGAGTTTTCCGCCGACCCGCCCCAGAAGAACGCAACGGACGCCCTGCCGGGCGACGGCCACCGCCTGGTTGGCGCCCTTGCCGCCCGCAGCGGTGGCGAAACCCTCGCCCAGGACCGTCTCGCCCGGCTCGGGCATGTGCGGGGCCTTGACCACCAGGTCCATGTTGATGGACCCGACCACCAGGATGGTGGG
>MVCS01000122.1 GCA_002049885.1 Planctomycetales bacterium 4484_123
GTCGCCGCAAGGCGAATCGAAGCCAGACGCGTAGGAAAGGTCGCCTCCATGGCGTTGATGCCCAAACGAGTTCGGCACCGCAAGGCCCAGCGCGGGCGTGTCCGCGGCAAGGCCACCCGCGGCAACACCGTGGCGTACGGTGATTTCGGGCTTCAGAGCCTGGAGCCGGGGTGGATTAGCGGCCGGCAAATCGAGGCCGGGCGCATCGCCGCCACGCACTATCTGCACCGCGAGGGCCGGGTGTATATCCGCATCTTTCCGGACAAGCCCGTCTCCGCCAAGCCGCTGGAGACGCGCATGGGCAAGGGCAAGGGCGAGCCGGAAAAGTGGGTCGCCTGCGTCAAGCCGGGGACCATGCTCTACGAGATCGGCGGCGTGGAGGAAGAGACGGCCAAGGCGGCCCTGCGCCTGGTGGCGCACAAGATGCCGGTACGTTGCCGGCTGGTGGCCCGGCACGGCATGGCGCGGAAGTAGGGGCCGGCAGAGACATGAAGATTCAGGAGATTCGAGAACTTTCGGACGAGGAGCTCCACGCGGAGCTGGAGCGGCTGCGCCGACATCTGTTTGACCTGCGCGCCCAGGCGGTCACGGAGAAGCTGGAAGACCCGTCCATGCTGAAGAAGACCCGGCGAGACATCGCCCGGATCCTGACGGTCCTGCGCGAGTACGAGATGGCCGCCGGGGCCCTGGGTGAGCGGAAGGAGACGTAGTTGGCTGAGACGCGCGAAGGCCAGGCGAACCCGTCCTCCCGCCGGCGCCCGGCGGTCAAGCAGGGCGTGGTGGACTCGATCTCTGGTGCCAAGACCGTTCGGGTGGTGGTCAACGAGCTGGTCCGGCACCGGCTGTACGGCAAGTACGTGCGGCGGCGCTCGAGGTTTCTGGTGCACGATCCGAAATCCGAGGCGAAGGTCGGCGATGTGGTGCAGATCGCCCCGTGCCGGCCCATGAGCAAACGCAAGACGTGGCGACTGGTGCGGGTGGTGCGGGCTGCCCAGGCCGGCTAGCCCCCCGTCGCCGCGCAGGGTTCCAGGAAGTGATTCAGCAGGAAAGCAAACTGGACATTGCCGACAACACCGGCGCCAAGAGGGCGCTGTGCATCAAGGTGTTGGGCGGCTCGACGGCCCGCGGGCGCTTCACCCGGCGGACCGCCAGCGTCGGCGACGTCATCATCTGCACCGTCAAGCGGGCCATGCCCGGCGGGCAGGTCAAGGAAGGCGACATCGTCCGCTGTGTGGTGGTGCGGACCGCCAGCCCGGTGCGCCGGCCCGATGGCAGCTACGTCCGCTTCGACCGCAGCGCCGCGGTGATCATAGACAACGACGGAAACCCTCGGGGCACCCGCATCTTCGGAGCCGTGGCCCGGGAACTGCGTGAGAAGGGATACATGAAGATCGTCTCCCTCGCCTCCGAGGTGGTTTGAGATGGCCAGGCACGTGCGAAAAGGCGATACGGTCGTCGTCATTGCAGGCAACGACAAGGGCAAGGTGGGCGAGGTGCTGCGCGTTGATGCCAAGGCCGGCAAGGTGCTGGTCCAGGGCGTCAACCGGGTGTATCGGCATTTGCGCCCGTCGCGCCGGAACCCCCAGGGCGGCCGGATCGAAAAGGAGATGCCCATCGACATCTCCAACGTGCTGCCGCTGGACCCCAAGACGTCCCGGCCCACGCGCGTGGGCTTCCGCGTGGGCGCCGAGGGGGCCAAGGAGCGCGTGGCGAGAAGGTCCGGCGAGGTGCTCAGCGTGGTCCGGCCCAAGAAGGACAAGGCATAGAGAGGTGCCCGGCGATGGTGGCCCGGCTTTACGAGCGATACAGGTCGGAAGTGGCCCCGGCGCTGGCCGAGGAGTTCGGCTTCGACAACCCCCTGGCCGTGCCCCGGCTGGAGAAGATCGTGGTCTCCATGGGCCTGGGGCGATTCTGCCGGGAGGGCGAGGAGTTCGACAAGGCCGCCGAGGAGCTGGCCCTGATCACCGGCCAGAGGCCGGTGATCACCCGGGCCAAGCGCAGCGTCTCGAACTTCAAGCTGCGCCAGGGCATGCGGGTGGGGCTGATGGTGACCCTGCGGCGGATGCGGATGTACGAGTTCCTGGACCGGCTAATCTCTCTGGCCATCCCGCGGGTGAAGGACTTCCGCGGCCTGTCGCCCAGCGCCTTCGATGGCCGGGGCAATTACAACCTGGGGCTGACAGAGCAGACGGTCTTTCCCGAGGTGGACCCCGCCAAGGTCAGCTTCACCCAGGGAATGAACATAGCTCTCGTCACCACCGCCAAGACCGACGAGCAGGCCCGGCGGCTGTTGACGCTGCTGGGCATGCCGTTTAGGAGCTGACTGGTGAGGAGTCGATGGCAACCAAGGCACAAGTAGCCAAGAGCAAGAAGACGCCGAAGTTTCCCACCCGGCTGCGCAGGCGGTGCGCCATTTGCGGCCGGCCCCGTTCGGTGTATCGAAAGTTCAGGATTTGCCGCATCTGCCTGCGGACCCTGGCCAACCAGGGCAAGGTCCCAGGCATGCGCAAGGCCAGTTGGTGAGGCGCAGGGCCCATGAGTCTGTCCGACCCCATAGCCGACATGCTGACGCGGATACGCAACGCCCTCCGCATCAAGGCGGACATCGTCAACGTCCGCGCCTCCAACGTCTGCGAGGGCATCGCCCGGGTGTTGAAGGAAGAGGGTTACATCGAGGACTACCGCCGCGTGGAGGACGCCAAGCAGGGGCTGCTCCGCATATACCTGCGCTACGGTCCCAACGGCGAGGAGGTGCTCAGCGAGCTGAAGCGCGTCTCCCGCCCGGGCCGGCGGGTGTACCGCGGCGTGGAGGAGCTGCCCCGGCCCTTGGACGGTCTGGGCGTGGCCATCGTCTCCACTTCCCAGGGCGTGTTGTCCGACCGCCAGTGCCGGCGGCGACGCATCGGCGGTGAGGTGCTCTGCACGGTGTGCTAGGAAGGGCTCCATGTCGCGCGTAGGCAGAAAACCCGTCTCCATCCCTCAGCAGGTCAAGGTGACCGTCGAGGGCAGGACCGTCCGCGTTGAAGGTCCCAAGGGCCAGTTGAGCTGGACCCACCGGCCGGAGGTCGCCGTCACGGTGGACGAGGCCAACAGGTCCGTGGTGGTCACGCGGAACGGCAATGAACGACTGGCCCGGGCCCTGCACGGCACCACGCGCAGCATCATCGCCAACATGATCGAAGGCTGCCTCAACGGATACAGCAAGCAGTTGGAAATGTACGGCGTGGGCTACGGCGTGCAGGTCCAGGGCAACCGCGTGCAGTTGAATGTGGGCTTCGCCAGCCCGCGGACGTTCGAGATTCCCCCGGGCCTGGAGGTGACCATACAGGCCCCGCAGGCCCGCGGCGACAGCGACCCGGCGAGGTTCACCGTCTCGGGCCGGGACAAGCAGGCCGTGGGCGAATTCGCCGCCCGGCTGCGGAGGGTCCGCCCGCCCGAGCCCTACAAGGGCAAGGGCATCCGCTACGCCGGCGAGCACGTTCGCAGAAAGGTGGGCAAGGCCTTCGCCGGTGCCGCCGGCATGTAGTTGCGGCGCGGGCGGGCCAATGGAATATCGTGCCTGAGGCCCCTGAAGCATGGCAAACAGAGTCAGTGAAAGGATCGTTCGACGCCATCGGCGAAAGCGGCGTGTTCGCCGACGCGTCGTCGGCACTGAGCAGCGCCCGAGGCTGACCGTCTTCCGGAGCCACAAGAACATCTATGCTCAGATAATCGACGACACCGCCGGCCGGACGCTGGCGGCCGCCTCCAGCATGGACAGGGAGCTGCGACCGGCTGTGCCCTACGGCGGGAACAGAGCGGCCGCCGTCGTGGTCGGCCAAAAACTGGCCGAAAGGGCCCTGCGAGCGGGTATCCGCAAGGTGGTCTTCGACCGCAACGGGTATGTCTTCCACGGTCGGATCAAGGAGCTGGCCGAGGCGGCCCGGCGAGCGGGGCTGGAGTTCTAGGCGCGCGGCGGCGGCGCGGGCGCGTTGGGAGTGTGAGTCTTGGGTCGAATGCAGCCAATACGTCACCAGCAGTCCTTCGAGGAAAGCCCCTTCGAAGAGAAGGTGGTCAAGATCTACCGCTGCGCGAAGGTGGTCAAGGGCGGGCGGCGGTTTCGCTTCGCCGCGCTGGTGATCGTCGGAGACCGCAACGGCCAGGTGGGCGTGGGCTACGGCAAGGCCAACCAGGTCCCCGCCGCGGTGGACAAGGGCATCAAGAACGCCAGGAAAAACGTGGTGCAGGTGAGCCTCAAGGGCAACACCATTCCCCACCGCGTGCTGGCTCGGTACGGCGCGGCCAGGGTCATCATGGTGCCGGCCCGGGAGGGCACCGGCGTCATCGCCGGGGTGCATCTCCGGCCCCTGCTGGAGCTGGCCGGCGTCCGCGACGTTCTGACCAAGTCCATCGGCTCGTCCAACCCCAAGAACCTGCTGCTGGCGGGGCTGCGCGGGCTGATGCAACTTCGCACCGGCGAACAGGTCAGCAAGCTGCGCGGAGTGAAGGTCGAATGAAACTGGACCAGATCCTCTCGGCGGCGGGCCGGCGAAAGGCTCGCAAACGCGTTGGCCGGGGCCAGGGCTCGGGCAAGGGCAAGACCTGCGGCCGGGGACACAAGGGCGCGGGGCAGCGCGCGGGCCGGACCGGCCGGCTGGGATACGAGGGCGGCCAGAACCCCGCCTTGATGCGCATCCCTCAGCGCGGGTTCAACAACGCCAACTTTCGAAGGGCCTACCAGGTGGTCAACGTGGCCGACCTGGAGCAGCTTTTCGAGCCCGGCAGCCGGGTTGACATCGACGCCCTGGCGGCCAAGGGGCTCGTCAGGCCGGGGGGGCTGCCGGTGAAGATCCTGGGCGGTGGCAGCCTGACCAAGAAGCTCACCGTGGCCGCCAACGCCTTTTCGAGCTCGGCAGAGGAGAAGATCGTCAAGGCCGGCGGCAGCGTGGAACGAGTATGAGCGGCACCTGGACCTGTGGATGATGCTGACTAGGGCAGTCAAACTGGTGCTCAGTATCGTGCTGGTGCTGGCGGCCGGCGCGGCGACGGTCAAGGCCGTGGTCATGGTGACCGGCCCGGAGGTCTCGCTGCCGACGTGGGTCCTGGCGGTGGGCATCGTGCTTACGGCGCTGGCCACGCTGGGCGTGTTCTACTATGCCCTGTACGTTGCCGGGGCCATCTTCAAGGGTTTCCGGGCGGTGGTGGGCCTGATCGTGGGGGCCGTGGCGTACTTCTTGGTGGCCAGCGCCGTGGCCGACGCCTACGCGGTGAGCCGCGCGGAGAGCTTCAAGGCCGCCGAGGCCCGTAAGGGAGCTAAGGCGAAGGGGGTGAGGAGGCTCAGGCTGGCCTAACCCCCTTTCACGCAAGTCCTA
>MVCS01000123.1 GCA_002049885.1 Planctomycetales bacterium 4484_123
CTCATGGTGGCCTCCAGGGCCGCACTGAGAATCTCCCTGAGGTCCACCGCCCGCAGCACCGCCTCGGTCACGGCGCTGAGGGCGACCAGCTCCTCGTTGCGCCGTCGCAAGGCTTCCTCGGCCTCCTTGCGCTGGGTGACGTCCCGAGTGATGGCCACCAATCCCACCGGCTCGGGCCCGTCGGTCCGCAAGGGAAAATACGAAATCTCCAGATGATTGACCTGTCCCTCGCCCCGCCGATGCGCCATCTCGTACCGCACGTTGCGACCCTGCAGGCAGCGGTCCATCCGCGGCCTTATCAGGGTCTCGAACAACTCCTGGCCGACCACCTCCGGCACGGTGTGGCCGATGACCTCCTCCCGCTCCAGGCCGTGGTAGTTCAGGAAGGCCTCGTTGACCAGCACGTAGGTGTAGTTGCGGTCCACCCCGGCGATCATCTCCCGCGAGCTCTCCACCACCCGCTGGTACTGCCTCAGGGCATCAGCGACCTCCTTGCGATGGGTGATGTCGATGCACACTCCAAGCACCGCGCCCAACCGGCCCTGAGCATCAAAGAGGGGATGGACGCTCAACAGGGCCGGGAACTCCCGCCCGCCTTTGCCCACCAGCACCGTCTCCTGGCTCAGGCCCATCCGGGTCCGCTCCAGGGTCTCGATGACCTTGGGAAACCAGCCCACGTCCTCGGGCCGGTGCAGCATGGCCAGGGGCCGGCCCACCAGTTCCTCCCGCCGGTAGCCAAAAATACGCTCGGTCCCGGGGCTGACATCCGTGATGACCGATTCCGTCCCCGCCGGCTTGACGGTAATCAGCGAGAGGTTCTCTGTGGCCTGAAGTATGGCCTTCAGGTCCCGCTGTCGTTGCCGCAGAGCGGCCTCGACCCGGCGGCGCTTGGCAGCGTAGTTGGCAGCCACAAGCCCCCAGGCGAGGAAGCCCACCACGCCCACCGAGCGCATGCAGAGCTTGTGGATGGGCACGTCCAGGATGAGCATCTCCAGCAGCGTCCCCTCACGGAAGACCAGGGCATCCAGCATCGCGCCGACCACCCACACACACAGTCCCGCGGCCGCGGCTGCGGCGAAGACCTTATGTTCCGCCTTCATCATCGTGGAGACCTTCCGTGGGCCAAGCACAGTCCTGAACAGCGGCCGTTCCGCGTTGACTCGCAGCCGCGGCGCACGCCACCCCCCCGTGCCGTCCCGCCCGGTGCCGGCCGACCGGGTCCGCCTGGGGTTGGCTCGCCAAAAGAAGTGCCTTCGCCCCCTCGGTGGCGAAGGTCGCGCCAGAAGCAGTTGCAGCCAATGGGTTCGTCAGCCCTTCAGAGCGTCTCAGGGACACACACGGCAGTCCCCGTCGGGAACCGCCCCAAGACAGCTCAATTGTCTCTGGCCGCCGCGAAGATGTCCAGCAACCTCTCCAAGAGCTCTTCCATTTTCTTCAGCGGCCACTGACTGGCCGCATCGGAGGCGGCCTGCTCGGGACGGGGATGGGTCTCGATGAACAGCGCGTCGGCACCGGCCGCCAGCGCCGCCGCCGCCAGGGTCGGCACGAACTGTCGCTGGCCGCCGGTCTGCCCGCCGCTGCCCAACTGCTGGGTGGAGTGCGTGGCGTCGAACACCACCGGGGCGAACGGCCGCATGATGGGTATCGCCCTGAAGTCGTTGACCAGCAGGTCGTACCCGAAGCTCGTGCCGCGCTCCGTCACCAGCACGTTCTGATTGCCCGTGGAGCGGACCTTCTCCACCGCGAAGCGCATCTTCCAGGGGGCGACGAACTGGCCCTTCTTGATATTGACCGGCCTGCCGCACCGCCCGGCGGCCAGCAGCAGGTCGGTCTGCCGGCACAGGAAGGCGGGGACCTGGAGGCAGTCCAGCACTTCCGCCGCGGGGGCCACCTGCGAAACGTCGTGCACGTCCGAGAGCACCGGGACGCCGACCTTCCGACGCACCTGGTCCAGCCACTCCAGCCCGCGCCGCAGCCCCGGGCCGCGGGCAGCATCGACCGAGGTCCGGTTGGCCTTGTCGTAGGAGGCCTTGAATACGTAGCCCACTTGCAGTTTCTCGCACAGGCTCGCCAGGTGTTCGGCCACGGCCAGGCACAGCTCGAGGCTCTCGGCCAGGCAGGGCCCGGCGATCAGGGCCAGCTTGCCGGCCCCAATCTCCACCGCCCCAATGCGACATGTCGGCGGCTCGGCGCTCATGCCGGTATCTCTCCCAGCCAGGGCCACAGCCCCAGCGCAGGCCTGGGCGGCGGCACCAGCAGCCGCAGCTTGCCCGGGTGCAGCGAGATGTCCAGGGGGGTATTCTCGCCCACGTCACCGTCGTACTGCGTGGGCACGGGGCGGTCGGTCTCGATGCGCGCCCGGCGGACCTGCCGGTAGATGACGCTGCCCTTCAGCGGGTGCCGGCGCAGCAGCGTCCAGGCCGCGTGCAGCACCAGGGCGGTCTGCTGGTGACACGAGAAGACCACCAGATCCAGCAGGCCGTCGTCAAACTGGGCATGCCGGCAGATGCGCAGTCCCACGGCGTAGCGCGAGATGTTGCCCACGAAGGCCAGGCCGTAATCGTGGAACACCTCCTGCCCGTCGGCCACCACGCGCATCTTGGGGAAGTCATGCTCCCAGAAGGTCCGCCAGATGGGCCAGAAGTAGCTCAGGTGGGTGATGTGCCCGCGGCGCACAGAGGCCAGTCGGCGCACCACCTCGCCGTCGAAGCCCACGCCGATGATCATCAGGAAGCTGCGCCCGTTGACCACGCCCAGGTCGAACTCCGCCACCCGCCCGCGGGCGACGATCTCCGCCAGCCGGCGCGGGTGGGCGGGTATGCGCAGCTCCTTGGCCAGCAGGTTCTCCGTGCCCACCGGACAGGCCAGCACCGCCACCGGCGTGCCCGCCAGGGCCGAGGCGATCTCCCGCACCGTCCCGTCCCCGCCCCAGGCGATGACCAGCTCCGCCTCGTGCTGCACGCTGGCGGCGTAGCGGGTGGCGTCCCCGGGAGAGGTAGTGGTGTACTCGCGGACATCCCGGCCCTGGGCGCGGAGGGCGGCGCGAAGCTCGGCCAGCACGTGTCGCTTCGGCCCGCTGCCGCTCTTTGGATTGATGACAATATGGACCACGCTGGTTCCCTCGGGCGCCGCTCGGCCCCGGCCGGGGCGCCGGGGAAGCTTGAATCGGCCCAAGCCGCCGGTATAATACCACGATTCCACCGCAGCGGCCAAGTGGGCGCCGCAGCGCCCCGGGCCGGGCCGACAGGAGAGTGCATATGGACGCCGTCGCCGAACTGGATGCCATCCTGGCCAAGGAAACCTGGAGCGCCGAGGATTGCCGGCGAGTCCAGATGCTGTTCTTCGAGATCAACGAACCGGCCAGGAAGTTCCGCGAGCTGGTGGCCGAACTGGCTCGGGCCAATCCCGCCCCGACCGGTGCAGCAGCGGTGAAGCTCGGCATCGCCCGCTACCTGCTGTGCCAGTTCGCCGAGGCCGCCGAGCTGCTGGCCAAGGGCACCGACAACAAGGAGCGCCGCTTCTACCAGGCCCTCTGCCACAAGGCCCTGCGCCAGTGGGACCGGGCCCTGGAGAACTTCCAGTACGCCGAGGACCGCGGCTGGGACGCCCGCCAGGTCACCCTGGAAAAGGCCGAGGTGCAGTGCCTGGCCGGCGATGTCGAGGGCGCCGGCAGGACGCTCCAGCGCTTCGCACGCTCCAGCGAGGACGACCCGGACTGGCACTATGTCGCCGGCATGGTCGCGGAGCTCCAGGGCGAGCACGACCTGGCCGTGGAACACTACGAGACGGCCCGGAGGCTGAAGCCCGGCCACCCCGGCGCGACCTTCCGCCTGGCCTACCACTACGACCTGCACGGCGACGAGGAGGCCGCCGGCGACCTCTACCGCGAATGCGTCACCCGCATCCGGCAGGAGCAGGACGCCGAACAGGCCAGCCCCGAACCACACCCCATCTACGCCAACGCACTGATCAACCTTGCGGTGCTGTACGAGGACGCCGGCAAGTACGACGAGGCGGAGCACTGCCTCCGCCGCGTCCTGGCGGCCAATCCCAATCACCTGCGGGCACAGTTGTTCCTCAAGGACGTGGTGGCCTCGCGCACGATGGTCTTCGACGAGGAGGAGGCCAAGCGCATCGCCCGCCGCAACGACCTGCTGGCCATCCCCGTCACCGAGTTCGAACTGTCCGTGCGGGCCCGCAACTGTCTCAAGAAGATGAACATCCGTACGCTGGGAGACCTGCTGCACGTGACCGAATCCGAGCTGCTGAGCTACAAGAACTTCGGCGAGACCTCGCTGGCGGAGATCAAGCAGATGCTGGCCTCCAAGGGCCTGAGGCTGGGCCAGATGCGGGAGGACGGCACCGAGGAGGTCGCCAGCCCCCAGGCGCCGGCCCGGGTCGGCAACGAGGGCGTCCTGGCCACCCCCATCGCCCAGATCGAGTTCTCCGTCCGGGCACGCCGGGCGCTGGAGCAGTTGGGCGTCAAGACACTGGGGGACCTCGCCGCCAAGACCGAACCCGAACTGCTGGCCTGCCGAAACTTCGGGCAGACCTCCCTGAACGAAATCCGCCAGCGCCTGGCCGAATACGGGCTGAGACTCCGGGAGGCCTCTTGAGTTCGCGCCGCCGGCGGGCCTCCACCACCTGGCACTGGCAGCCGGGGTAATCTCAATGTCTCACATCACTGACTGGCGCCGACGCACGGCTGGCATGAGCCGCCCCATGCGGCGCTTCGTACTTTACAGCAATCTGGCCGTCGCCGTGCTGGTGGCCGTGCTGATGTCGATAGCGGGCTGCCCGGGCCCAAGGCCCGCCCCTCCCGGCCCGGCGAGCTACGAGGACGTGCCCACCATCCGCGTGCTCGTCGCCACCGGCGAGAGCCTCGAGGTGGCCAGCACCGGGGGCTTTGAGATCCGCGCCGACGACCGCATCGTGCTGACCTCCCTGGCGCCCCTCTCGCCAGCCAGGCTCACCCGCCAGGGCAAGAGCTGGTCGGTCCACCTCAGCACCTGTCGGGCCGACCGCCTCACCATCCGCGCCATCGGCGTCTCCTGCATCCGCGTGGGCCGGACCGCCTATCGCGGCCAAATCGTCTTCTGGCCCGTGGGCCAGCGCCAAATCCTGGCCGTCAATCACCTGCCCCTGGAGAGCTACCTCGCCGGCGTCCTCAGCCGGGAGCTGCTGCCCAACTGGCACCCGGAGGCGTACAAGGCCCAGGCCATCGCCGCCCGCACCTACGCCCTGTACGAGAAGGCCACCTTCGGCCCGGGCCGGCCCTACGACCTCCAGGACGACCAGTCCTCGCAGGTCTATGGCGGCTTCTCCGCCGAGACCGAGCCCGCCGGTGCAGGCCGGGCCGCTGCGCGGCGGGGTCATCTGCGACGACTGCCGGTCCTGCCCCCAGTTCACCTGGCCGGCGGTCAGGGTGGACAAGGACGCCATCTACCGCGCCCTGAGCAGGGTCTATGCCCAGGTGGCCGAACTGGGCGCGGTCAAGGCCGTCAGGCCCCTCGGTCCGGACGAGGACCGGCCCGTGTGGGTGGACATCGTCGGCCCGGACGACAAGAAGGTCCGCATCCGCGCCCAGGACCTGCGCCTGGCGCTGCTGCGCGACGGCGCATCGGGCGCGGGCGGGCTGTACAGCGCCAACTGCCGCATCCGCGACGCCGGCAAGGCGGTGGTCTTCGAACATGGCCGGGGCTTCGGCCACGGCGTGGGGCTGTGCCAGTGGGGCGCCCAGGGCAAGGCCCTCCGCGGGCTGAAGGCCCGGCAAATCCTCCTGCGATACTACCCGGGGGCGAAAATCTTCAAGGCGTACTGAGACATCGACCAATGACCACCTACGGGGTTTCCACATCGCTGGTCGGCAAGCTGCACCGGCCGTTGGCGCTGGAGAAGCTGGCCGCCGCCGGCTTCCGCGCCGTCGAACTGTCCGCCAACGACGGGCACCTGGACGACTGGCTGGCGAACCCCTCCGCCGTCCGGGACGAGCTGGCCGCCGCGGGCATTCGGCCCTGGTCGGTGCACTCGTCCTCGGCCGGCTGGGACCTGGCCGCGCCCGACCCGGGCGACCGCGCCGCAGCGGTCCGCATCAGCGCAGGTAGCTTCCGACCCGCCGTCGAGGTAGGCGCCGAGGTGGTCATCTGCCACTGCAATGCCCCGCGCCGGCCCTTCGAGCCGGAAGACTACGACGCCGCCCTGCGCCGGACGGGCGAGTCGCTCAAGGCCCTGGCCGAGCAGGCCCACGATGCGGGCATCCGCCTGGCGATAGAGAACATGATTCCCCGGCCGGTGAAGCGCCCGGCCACGAAGGTGGCAGAAATCCTCGCACTCATCGAGCCGCTGGGCGAACACGTGGGCATCTGCCTGGACACCGGCCACGCCAACGCCGCCGGCTCGGACGTGGCCGACGAGGCCCGCCTGGCGGGCCGACGGCTCTTCAGCCTGCACCTCCAGGACAACCACGGCCAGCCCAACCAGGACGAACACCTCGTCCCCGGCAAGGGCACCATCGACTGGAACGCCTTCCTGGACGCCCTGGACGAGCTGAACTTCACCGCACCCCGCATCTTCGAGGTCGCACTGGCCGGCGGGCCGGAACGGCTGGACCAGATCCTCCAGGAACTGGCCGAGCTGTCCGCCAACTGGCAAGCGCGTCCCCGCCCCCGCGGCGCCGGCTGAGAAGGCCAAGACACCACGGGCACAGGCGCCCCGGCCGCGGCACGCAACCCCGCGAGGAGCTGGCGATGGAAAAAAGGGTCTCCTTTCCGAGAGACGAAGGCTTTAACGTCTTCTACCCCGGTTCGGTGGTGCTGGTCACCGCGGTGGACGCCGCCGGCAAGGCTGACATCTGCACCGTGGGGGCCTGGGCGCTGGTCAACGGCGTGCCCCGGATGTTCGGCATCGCCATGTGCGCCCGGGAAAGCGGCAACTACTTCTGGAAGCGCTACACCACCACCTGCATCGAGCAGACCGGCGAGTTCGTCATCAACATCCCGCACGCCGGCCTGCGGAAGGCCTGGGATGTCTGCGGCTCGGTGACGCTGACCACGCAGCCCGACGCCGACAAGTTCGCCCTGGCCCGCCTGACGCCCGCACCGGCGGCGGTGGTCAAGGCGCCGCTCATCGCCGAGTGCCCCGTCAACATCGAGTGCCGCGTGCATTCCAAGCTCGAGCTGCCCACCCACGACTGGATCGTGGGCGAACCAGCCGCCTGCCACACCGCCGTCGAACTCATCGAGGGCACGGCCAGGCTCCGCTGGGACAACGCCCCCGTGTTGGAATAGAATCCGCCGACGGGGCTGAGCTCCCGGCCGGCGACTTGTCCACGACGGCGGGGGTCACTACAATCCCGGCCTTGTTTCTGCCCCGATGAACCGAATCCGGGAGGCGCGACGGTGAGAATCCTGTATCTGGAAGGGCACGCGCTTCGAGAACGTGTACGTCTCCGATGCGCCCTGCCTGCCCAGCCGGGCCAGCATGTTCACCGGCCAGTTCGGCATCCATACCGGCGTGGTCGGCCACGGCGGCACGGCCGCCGACATCTGGCCCGTGGGCCCTCGCCGGGCGTTCAACACCATCAACCAGCGGCCCGGGCTGATCTACGCCATCCGCCGCACGGGTATCTACCCCGTCTCCGTCAGCCCCTTTGCCGAGCGCCACTCCGCCTGGTGGTTCTGCGCCGGCTGGCACGAGATGTACAACCCCGGCAAGCGCGGCCACGAGACCGCCGACGAGGTCTCCCGCTACGCCCTGGACTGGATCAAGCGGAACGCCAAAAAGGACAACTGGCTGCTGCACGTGAACTTCTGGGACCCCCACACCCCCTACCGCACGCCGGAAGAGTTCGGCAACCCCTTCGCCGACGACCCCCCGCCGGCCTGGCTGACCGAAGAAATCCGCCAGCGCCACTGGGAAGGCTACAGCCCACGCTCCGCCCGCGAGCCCACCGGCAGGTACGGCCAGGCCGTGGAGAACTGGTGCCGGCGGTTCCCACGCATCCCGGCCCAGATCGCCAGTCTGGAAGAATACAAGCGATGGATCGACGGCTACGACTGCGGCATCCGCTACGCCGACGAGCACTGCGGCCGAATCCTGGAGGCCCTGGCCGACGCCGGCGTCCTGGACGAGACCATCGTCATCATCACCTCCGACCACGGCGAGAACCAGGGCGAGTTGAACGTCTATGGCGACCACCACACCGCCGACCACATCACCTCGCGCGTGCCCATGATCCTGCGGGTCCCCGGCATCCCCGGCGGCAGGGTGGATACCGCCCTGCACTACCAGACCGACGTGGGCGCCACACTGGTGGGGCTGCTGGGCGGGGAGGTGCCGGCCCACTGGGACGGCCAGAGCTTCGCCGACGCCTTCCGCGCCGGACGCAGCGCCGGGCGCGATTACGTGGTCTTCAGCCAAAACTGCTGGGCCTGCCAGCGGTCCGTGCGCTGGGATGACTACATCTTCATCCGCACCTACCACACCGGCCTGAAGGAACTGCCCGCCCGCATGACCTTCAACGTCGTCGAGGACCCCCACGAGCTGAGCGACCTGACCGATGAACGGCCGGACCTGGCCGACCACGGCCAGGCCCTCATCGAGCAGTGGACCGGCCAGATGCTCTCGACCAGCGCGACCAACATCGACCCCATGTGGACGGTCATGCGAGAGGGCGGCCCCTACCACTGCCGGGAAATCTACGACACCTACCTCGCCCACCTCCGCGCCACTGGCCGGGCACACCACGCGGAGTTCCTGGAGAAAAACCCCACCGGATTGCCGTGAGACCGGAATACCGTGGGACCGCAATACCGGAGGCCGGAAGACCGGAGTGCCGTCGGACCAGCAGGGCCGGTGACTCACGGGGCGGGGTGATGTGAAAAGCAACGGTCGTGGGCGCTGCCCGATGAGCTCCCCAGCACCGCCCAGCGTCCCCCTGCTGGTGAACCTACCCGCCCTCCGAGGCGAAGAAATCCCGCACGAGCTGTCGGTACTTCCGCGGCACGTTTCCGGCGCGCAGCACGCGGGCGGCACGCGCCTGGGCGGCTGACCATTCGGTTCGCAGCGACCTGCCCGGCACGGCCGGTGCCGGCCCCAGCGGCTGCCCGCCGTGGCCCGCCTCGGCAGTGGTCGTCGGCT
>MVCS01000124.1 GCA_002049885.1 Planctomycetales bacterium 4484_123
TGCCGCTGCTTGGGACTGAGTATCCCCGTGCCCATGCACAGCGGGCAGACGCCCTCCAGCGCCGCCAGGATGGCATCGCGAATGAACTGCGAGCGGTTGGGGATGCCCTCCAGGGCATCCAGAAGGGCTGGGTCAGCCTTGAAGGTGACGACTTCCTGTTTGCCTGTCCGCTTCAATCTGCTCTCCCGCACCATCCGAGCGCGCCTACCGGCCCCCGCCCGGCAAGGCCTTGACTTGCACGGACCCGGCGGCGTAGGGCAGCGGCGGCATTCGTGCCCGGGTCAAGACGGCCGGGCTCGCCAGGAGGCGTTCGAGCATGAAAGAACACAAACACCCACACCCGCACCTGGCCCCCCCGCCATCCGCGGAACAACTCACGCCCGGGGACGAACCCGCCCGTCTTCGTCTGGAAGGGACTGCCCGACCAGAAGCCCTTCCACCTCACTGTCGCTCGTGACCCGGCCTTCGGCGACATCTGCCTGGAAGAGGCCGGCCTGCCCGAGCCCATGGTGCTGCCGACGAAGGCCTTCCTGCCCGGGGAATATTTCTGGAAATGGTCGGCCGGCGGAAAGCAGTCGGAGGTCTTCAGCTTCACCATCACCCCCGAGGCCACGGTGCTGGAGGTCCCGCCGGCGGCTGAGTGGCTGAAGCGCTTCCCGAGCGGCCACCCGCGGACCTACATCCGGCCCGAGGACATCCCCGCCCTGCGCCAATCCCGCCACGGCGAGCGGGCGGAGATGTGGAAAAGACTCCACGCCGCCGCAGAGGAACTGCTGCCGCGGAAGCACGAAATCGAAGAGCCCCCTACCTACCCGACAGGCGCTTCGGCTACGACAAGGAGTTCGCGGTCCGGTTCGAGATCATGGTCGAATCGCGCCGCTTCGTCCGCGAGGCCCTGACCCTGGCGCTGGCCTATCTGGCCAGCGGCAAGAAGGCCTACGCACGCGCGGCCTGCCGGCGCATGGCCTCCATCAGCCGATGGGACCCGGACGGCTCCAGCCACATCGCCCACAACGACGAGGCCCACATGTCGGTCATCTGGGACGGCCGGCAGGTATGCGACTGGGTGTGGGAGGGGTTCACCGAGCAGCAGCGCCAGGTCGTCATCGAACAGTTCCGCCAGCGCGGGCGGATCACCTACCAGTACATGCACGACCGCGGCCTGTACGGCGTGACCCGATTCGACTCCCACGCCGGGCGCGAGACCGACCGAAGCCACCGTTTCCGCTTCGGCCCGGCGTCGGTCGGCCCGGAGCGCTACCTCTCGCCGCCCCGGCCGGGGCCCGAGGGCCGCTCCAGCGCTCGCACGACTCGCGCGGAGCCATCGAAAACGACCACGAGGACCGGCTCCTGGCCTACTTCTGCGGCAACGCCGACGCCAGCTACGACCGGGCCAGCCGTTGCCGCCGGCACGTGGTCTTCCTCAAGGGCCACGTCTGCTTCGTGCTAATCGACGAGCTCGTCCCCGCCGCCCATGCCCCGCAAGGCGAGCGAGGACTATCGCATGCAGTACCACCTCCGCTACAGCATCGCCTCCATCTCCGGGCCGAAGAACCTCGCGGTGGTGCTGGTCCCCGGCCACGCCGGGCTCAGCCCGGCAGAGGTGACCACCGAGTGGGACGGGCCGCTCGAGGTGGCCCGCATCGGCGACGACCGCCTGCTGGTCAACCAGGACGCCGGCATCGAGTGAAACGTCCCGCGCACCGAAGCCCTCGCCGTACTGGCCGTCGAGTGCCAGCGGTACCTGCTGACCGACCGAGGGGTAGTGCTCCTGGACTGACGAGCACCGGCCGGCTCGGAACACCGGCCGGGGCCTTCCGGGCCGGACGGCGACGGCGGACGAAATTTTTTGACGAAAATCGCCGTCCCGGCCGGACGGCACTATAGAAAATCGCCGAGCCTTGCCGATAAGGATGATGCTGGATCAGCCGAGCTCTGTTCGTCTCGGTCTTCCACACCAGGTGCGGGACGCACCTGAACCCCTGGGATACTTCGACGCCACCGGTGCGCCTGCACCGCCGAGCGTCTTTCCGTGACCCCTGAGGGCGCGGCACCGTCGGTCCGCGGCCACATGTTCCGTCGGCCGGAACGGCCAGTTCATCGAGACCGCACGCCCTTGCCGGCTGGGACGCCCACCGGGGCCAAGGGGCACAGTTCGTTCGCCGCTGTGAAAAGGATACCGCCATGCGCACAGTCCTCGCCCTGCTGCTGACAGTCCAGGCCGCCAGTTGCGGCGAGACCGCCACCACCACCTCGGCCCCTGCCGCCGAGACGGACAAGGCCCTGAAGCTCTACGCCCGCGGAGACTATGCCGCCGTGGTCCGAATGCTGCAGGGCCCCTGCCGCCGCGGCCAGGGGCGGATCCAGGACCGCCTGCTGCTGGCCCGGGCCCAACTCCACCTGCACCGAGAGGCCGAGGCCCTGGCCATCCTGGAGTCCGTCCTGGAAAGCGACGCCGAGAACCCGGAGGCCAATGCCCTCATGGGGCGCATCCTGCACCGGCGAGACAAGCACGCGGAGGCCATCGCCTACCTTCGCCGCGCCTACCGCCTCCGCCGCGACCCGGCGACCGCGGCCATGCTCGGGCGGTCCCACTACGCCCTCGGCAACGTGGCCAAGGCCAAGACCTACCTCGAGAAGGCGCTCGAGAAGGACATTCGCGACCCCGACAACAGCTTTCTCCTGGGTCTCATCCACCTCCGACACGGCCAGGGCGCACTGGCGGAAAGGTACCTTCTGCTGGCCAGAGACGCCGGGATGACCGGGCCGGAACTCCACCGGCTGCTGGGCCGGGCGTACCTGCTCCAGCACAAGGAACTGGGCCCGGTGTTGCTGCGGTCGGGCCCGGCCGGCGCCGCCCCCGGCGACATCATCGACGGCCAGGTCGTGCTGGGACCGGTCGCCGGCGTGGAAGGACGGTACAAGGTCTGCACGCGATACTCGGCCCTGTATGAGGCCCTGCAACTGCTCAAGATCCCCGAGTCTGCATCGCCAGGCGTGACTTCCCCGCCTTGCAGAAGTGCCTGCGGACGGCCCTGGCCAGGAGGCTCTTCAGCCCGCAACGGGCGGCCCGTTTCTACTACCAGGCCGCCGTGGCCCTGCGAGCCGAGGGCGACAGACGCCAGGCCCTGGAACTGCTCCAGCAGGCCGACCACCTGCACCCCACCTCAGAGCCGGTGCTGCGGGCACTGGCCGGCCTGGCCCTGAGCAGCGGGCGTGCCAAACTCGCCTGCCGGTGCTACCGGCGACTGATAGAACTTTTTCCCGATGCCGAGGACCTCGACGAGCTGCGCAACAGGCTCAAGGTCCTGGAGGGAAAGGAGACATCGCGCGCCGGCCCGGCAGGCGGCGGGAGCCGTGGGTTGGAGCCCGCCATAGGCGCGAGCCCCTCCGGCCCGAGTCCCAACCCCGCCGTCCCGGCCAAGGTCGCCGCCGTGCAGCACGGCCGGGGCCTTCAGGCCGGGCCAGGAGCTGCCCTTCGCACCAGGCAGACCCGAACGACCGCACCACCGGTGGCTCGAAAGGAGATATGCACATGGCGGCGTGCGTAAGATTGCTGTGTGCCGTCGGCTTCATGGTGGCGTGCCTGTCCGCTTCCGCTGCCGGCCAGGCGCCCACCGTCGAGCAGCTCCGCCGCGAGCTGCAGGCCAACCCCACATCACTGAAGCTCAAGGAGGCATTGGCGGAGGCCTGTCTTCGCGAATGCTACCTGGAGGAATCGCTGAAGCTGTGGCGCCAGATCCTGGCCCACAGTCCGAACCACAGGCGCGCCAGGCAGGTGGTGGAGAGGCTGACGGTGCAGGCCCTTGACCTCGACAGCCATCTCGACGTGCTACAGCGAATAATCGGCCGGGGGATCACGGAGGGCACAGCAGGCCTGCTTGACGCGGCCAGCCGGCGTGCCGCGTCGAAACCGCAGAAGGCGAGGGTCCTGTATCTGCGTGGCCTGCTGGCCCTCCGGCAATACGCACCGGCCCGGGCCAGGGCGTACTTTGAGGCTGCCCGAAGGCTGTACGGCGAGACGGCCTGGGCAGCCCGGTCGGCCATCGCCCTGGCCCGGGCCGAAGTCCAGCCCTCCCGGCCAGCCAAGGCCGAGCCGAAGGAGGCCCCGGTTAGGTCCCGGCCCTGTTCGCGTTCCTCCCCGCCAACGAGCGAGCCCAAGTTCGACCCTGCGGCCGTGGCCCGCGCTCGCCGGCTACTGCGCAGTGTCATCGACAACGACAAACTGACCGACAAGACCCCAAAGGAGCTCGCCCGCCTGGAACTGCTGCGGCTGGAGGCACCGGGCACGCCTCCTCGCCAACAGCTCGCAGCCCTGCGCAAGCTGCTCAAGACGCTCACCACGGCCGAGGCACGCCGGGCGACATTGAAGGAGGTCTCCCAGGTCACCACCAAGGCCCAGGGGCGGTGGGTCCCAGAGGCCATCGACGCCCTGGCGGGCATGCTGCGTGCCGAACCGCCGCAGGACGAGGCCATGCAAATCCTCGGCCGGTTGCTGACGGCGGCAAGACAGAGCCGTGACCGGTCCGTGCTGGACCGGCTCCTGGCTGCCCTGAAGACGATCGGCTTCAGGGACGCCGAGCTGGCCCGCGAGCTGTCCCTGCTGCGGGCCGAGGCCCTGCTCAGCCGGGCCGTCGTCGAGGACGACCCGCAGGCGATGGAGCGGCTGGTGGCCTCGGCCTCCGCCGTGCTGAAGGTCCCGGCCGGGCAGGACGACGGCCCGCGCGTGCGCCGGCTCAGGGGTCGGTCACTGCTGGTCCGGGCCCAGAAGCTGCTGGCCCTGCGCGGCCCGACGGCCGCCCTGCCGGCCCTGCTGGAGGCCAAGCGATACTATCTGGCCACCCTGGCCGGCGACCCGGCCGGGGCCTTCGACCGGCTGGGGAAGATCGCCGCCCTGCTTGAACACATGCACGAATGGGAAACGGCGGCGGCCCTGCACCGCGAGGTGGCCCGGCGGTTCCCACACAGCCCCCAGGGGCGGGACGCCCTGCTGCGAGTGGCCCAACTCTACGAGCGCCACCTGAACGCCCCCCTGGAAGCCCTGGAGGCCTACGCCGAGTACGCTGCCCGCTATCCAGCCGAGCTGCCCTACCGCCAACTGCATGTCGGCCGACGCCTGCGCCGGCTGGGCTATGTCAACGTGCTGGATTTCCAGAAACGCAACGGGCTGAAGCCGGACGGCATCTTCGGCCCCGCGACGCGGCGGAAGCTCCAGCAGCTTGAACGCAGCTTCGACATGATTCGGGCCGACAACCACGCCGACGGCGGCATCCTGCGCGGACAGTTCGTGCACCCGGCCATCTTCTGCATCGCACGCCGCATGGAGCGGGCCGGCCGGTACCACCAGGCCATCATCGCCTACCGCACCTTCCTGAATCTCTTCCCCACGAAGAAGGACGCCGACGACGCCCTCATCGCCATCGCCAGGGGCTTCCGCGCGAACCTGCTCTTCGAGGAGGCCCTGGGAGCCTACCGGGAGCTGATGGCCGACTACCCCAACGGTGACGCGACCTCCGAGGCCTACGTGGAGGCGGCCGGGTGCTTGGAGAACCTCGGCCGGTGGACCGAGGCCAGGGAGTACTACGAACTCTACATCAAGAAATTCCCGCGATACCGGCACGTGGCCATGTGCAAGGAGAGGCTGGCGGTGCTGGGGCAGTTGCAGCAGTACGCCGAGTTCATCGCCGCCAACCCGCGGAACCCGAAGGTGGCCGAGGCCCAGTATCAGATTGGCCTGATCCTGTACAAGAAACTCAGGAACTACACCAAGGCGGCGGTGGAATTCGCCGAGGTGGCCCGGCGGTATCCCAGGCACGTGCGTGCGGCGGACGGGCTGTTCAGCGCCGGCGTGGCTCAACTGCGCGCCGAGAACTTCCCCGCCGCCAGGGCACTCTTCGCGGAACTGGTGCAGCGCTATCCCGGAAGCCGCTTGGCCGACGACGGGCAGTTCTGGATCGGCCATACCTACGAATACAGCGCCCGGGCCCTGGGCAGGCTCGACAAGAAGCGGATCGTGCTGAAGCGCCGGAGCCTGCGCGCCCGGGCGCGTCTGGCCGCCGACCTGGCCCTGCGGCAGCGCTACCACCCGGCCGCCAGGCCCGGACCGGCGGTGCCGGAGGAGGTCTGGGGCGGCGATACCCTCGGCGTGCTGACCTCCGGTTCCAAGCGCGACCGGGTCAACGCCGAGCTGTTCCGCGCCATCCGGGCCTACCGCCAGGTCGTCCGGCGCTTCAAGAGCGGTGACTGTGCCGGCAAGGCCCTGCTGCGCATCGGCAAGATATACACCGACTATCTCAAGGACCCCGAAAAGGGCATCGCCGCCTATCAGGAGTTGCTGGCCAAGTACGGCGGGTCCGAGCAAGCCCTGGACGCGCAGTTCCGGGTGGGCGAGTACCTGCTGGAGAAGCGCCGGTATGACCAGGCCGTCAAGGCCTACGAGCAGTTTATCTACAACTACCCGCGCGACGAGAAGGTCCAGCAGGCCATGATGGCCATCGCCCGCTGCCACGCCGCCACCAAGGACTGGGGCAAGGCACTCGACGCCTACCAGCGCTACCTCAACAAGTTCCCGCAGGGCCGGTTCGCCGCCACCGCCCGGGCCCAGGTAGAATGGATACGGACCTATCACTTCTGAGGTCGCCGGCGAGCGAGAGCCTCAGCGGGCGGCGCGGGAGCCGATGAAGGCAGCGGAAGGCGATGCAGAAGAGGACGAAGCTGCTCATACCCGTCGTTGCGGCGGTCTTGGCTGCCGGCGGCTACGTGACGTACTGGCTGGCGCGGCGCCAGCGGAGGCTGAGCATCGAGGCCCGGATCGACCGCTACCAGCACATCATCCATCGCCACGCCCAAGCCAACGCCTTGCCGGCGGAGTTCGTCCGCGCGGTCATCCGGGCCGAAAGCGCAGGCCGGCCCCGGGCCGTCTCGGCCAGGAACGCCAAGGGGCTGATGCAGATCACGCCCATCACCCAGCGCGAGGTCCAGCGCCGTCTGGGCCTGCCGCCCGGCGACCTGTTCGACCCCGAGTACAACATCCGCCTCGGCACGAGCTATCTTCGACTGCTGGCCAACCGCTTCGGCGGCGATGCCTACCTGGCCGTCGCCGCCTACCACATGGGCCCGACCCGGCTGCAGAAGATCCGCGACGCCCACCCGGAGCTTCCCGCCAGAGAGCTCGTCGAGGCCCATGCCACGGCGGCCACCATCCGCTATTGCCGCGCGGTGCTGGGCGGGCGAACGTTCGACCTCGGCGTAGTGCGGCAAGAGTAACCCCAGCCCGTTCGCGACCAGAGCAGATACAGCAGCCAGCCCAACAGCAACGCACCACCCACCCGCAGCAGCAGCATGAACGGCAGACGCGGACCGGCCTTCTGGGCGATGCGCAGCTCCACCGGCAGGCCGTGGGCCACCAGGATCATCGTCCCCAGCACCGTCACCTGCCCCACCGTCAGCGCCAGCCCCGGCGCCACCGGCGCGAACACCACCATCGCCCCGTAAATGTTGGTCGCCAGCGCCGTGGCCCACACCAGGCCCATCTCCCCCGGCAGGCCCACCAGGGCCATCACCGGCCCCAGCGCCCGGCCAAGCGGCGGAAGCTCAACCCCAGGCTGCTGAACATCCAGCCCAACCGCTGGCTGAAACTGCACGAACAGAAACCCACCGACGCCGTGGCATTCCGCCGGCAGGCACACGGCGGGAGCTGCTTCGACACCAAGCGGGGCAGGCTGGTCCTCTTCGGCAGCAACACCCATGGCCGAACCTGGATGAACTCTCCGCTGTTCTTCGACCCCGTCACCACCACCTGGAGCCGGGCCTACGATGACGACAAACCCGAAACCTACACCGTCAACGCCGAAGGCATCCCGGTGGCAGGCTCCCGCGGCGACCACCCCTGAACTATGCACATCTTCGGAGCGGTCGTGTATGACCCTCAACGCGACGAAATGGTCGCGGCCTCACACCCCGGACACATGGTCCCCGGACGCTTCACCAACGTGATGAAGGGCCTGTGGAGAACAAATCGAACGCCACCCGACCTGGACCTACCGACTGGCCGAGGGCAAGTGGGTG
>MVCS01000125.1 GCA_002049885.1 Planctomycetales bacterium 4484_123
GCTTGCCCATGTTCACGCCCAGCAGGGGTATGCCGGCGGGTGCCACCCGCCGGGCCGCCTCCAGCAGCGTGCCGTCCCCGCCGAAGACTATGCACAGCTCGGCGCCCGCTTCGGTCAGGGGCTCGCTGGACCGGCTGTCCACTATGCCGACGACGTCGGCCCGTTCGACGAGCCAGGGGCGCAGGCGCTCGATGGCATCGCCGACGCCCGGCTTGGCCGTGTTCGCCACGATGAGGACTCGCCTTGGGGCCATGGCGGTATGCTAGCAGAATGCCCCCGCCCCGGCCAGCCTTGCCGCGGGCGAGCGCCTCCGGGCCTTCCTCGGAACGGGACCGTCGGCGCGTCTCTATCGCAAGGGGGCCGTCGGTGCCTTTGCGGTTGCATTCGTGGCCGATGAACATACACTCGGGCCACCGACGTCACAAGGATGCAGCAGCAGTTGAGGACGGTGGTCATCATCCCGGCGCGCTACGGCTCGACCCGGCTGCCTGGCAAGCCGCTGCTGGACCGGACTGGCAAGCCGTTGATTCAACACGTGGTCGAAACGGTCCGGCAGGCCCGGCGCATACAGGCCGTCTATGTCGCCACCGACGATGCCCGCATCGAACGGGCGGTGCGCGCCTTCGGCGGTCAAGCGGTGATGACCCGCCCGGATCACCCTTCCGGTACCGACAGGCTGGCCGAGGCCGCCGAGCTCATCGGCCTGGACGAGAAGGACGTGGTCGTCAACGTCCAGGGCGACGAGCCGGAGATGGACCCCCAGCATGTCGACCGGCTGGTGGAACTGCTGATCGACAGCGACGCGGACATGGCCACGCTGGCTGCCCCGCTGGACGCCCAGGCCGCCCGGAGCCCCGACAACGTCAAGGTCGTCTTGGCCGCCGATGGGACGACGGCCCTCTACTTTTCCCGGGCGGTCATTCCCTACGACCGGGAAGGCGCCGGGGTGCGCTACCTGCTGCACATGGGCATATATGCCTATCGCAAAGGGTTTCTGCTCCGGTTCGCCTCCCTGGAGCCCACCCCGGCCGAGCGGGCCGAGAGGCTCGAACAACTGCGGGCGCTGGAGCACGGTTACCGCATCGTGGTGGGTGTGGTGCCCGCCGCCACGCCCGGAGTGGACAGCATGGAAGACTACGCCGCCTTCGTCGAGCGGCACAAGGCTAGGTTGCGTTCCGCTGGAAAGGCTTGAGGCATGAAGCCGATTGCACTGCAACTGTACACGCTGCGCCAGAAGGCCAAGCAGGACTTCGTGGGCGTGTTGAAGGCGGTGGCCGAGATCGGTTACGCCGGCGTGGAGCCGGCGGGCCTGCACGGCATGAAGCCCGAGGAGGTCCGAAAGGTCCTGGACGACCTGGAGCTGGTTTGCTGCTCCACGCACGGGCCCTTCCCTACGCGCCAGACCATCAGCCAACGTGTGGACGAGGCTGCCGCACTGGGCACGACCCGCATCATCTCCGGCCTGGGCCGGGACGCCTTCGCCACGGCCGACGCCTGCAAGGCCAGCATCGACAGGCTCGCCGAGGCCGCCGGCCTCTGTGCCGAGGCCGGCATGAGCTTCGGCTACCACAACCACTGGTGGGAGTTTCAGCCGCTGGACGATGGCCAGTTGCCGTATGAGATGATGCTCCAGGCCGTCCCGAAGATGTACAGCCAGCTCGATGTGTACTGGGCGGCCAACTTCGGCGCCGTCGATGTGCCGGCCCTGGTGGCCAAGCACGCCGGGCGCATCCCCTCGCTGCACGTCAAGGACGGCCCGCTCGTCAAGGACGCCCCGCACCAGGCCGTCGGGACGGGCAAGATGGATATCCCCGCCGTCGTCCGCGCCGCCGACGAGAGCGTGCTGGAATGGCTGGTGGTTGAACTGGACGAATGCGCCACGGACATGACCGAGGCCGTTCGGGAGAGCTACAAGTATCTCGCAGGTGAAGGCCTTGGCCGTGGGACACGCTGAGAGGCCGGGATGCCGCCGGGCGGGGTCGGCCCCATGGCTTTGAGGGCCGCCCCGGTCGGCCCGTGTAGAAGGCTCCCGCCCGGTGCCTGTCGCCGTGTCGGCGCTGGAAGTGTTGCTTTTGCCGCTGGCGAGACGTTAGGCTATTGCTTTGGCGGGCGATCGGCCCGGCGCTATTGCGCCCGCAGGGCGCCAAGGCGGGAAGGAAGTCTCATGACTGATGAAAAGCCCCAGAGCCAGGACCAAGACTCCCAGGCTCCCAAGGAACCGGACACCGGCCAGCAAGACAGCCAGCAGGCCCAGCAGGCCGAGCAGGCTGAACAGCCCACGCCCAAGATTGTCGTCGATGAAGACTGGAAGGCCCAGGCCCAGGAGGAGAAGCGCCGCCTTGCCGAACAGGAGCGGGCCACCAGGGCGCCGTCGCCCGTCGGCGGTCGCATGGACCAGGCGGCTCCCGGCGCGGCGGGAGCGACCCGGGAGCTGCCTCCGGCGAGCTTCGCCACGCTCGTCTCCAGCGTCGTCACCCAGATACTCTTCGCCCTTGGCGCCTTCCCCGATCCCCAGACCGGGCGGCGATACCGCAATCTGGCTCTGGCCAAGCATCACATCGATGTACTGGGCATCCTGGAAGAAAAGACCAAGGGCAACCTGACCCCCGAGGAAAAACAGCTCCTGGACGGCGCCCTGTACGAGGTGCGCATGGCCTTCGTGCAGGCCGCCCAGGGAGGCCGGTAGATGGCACTGCGGCTCGCGCTTCCGTCCGCGGCGCTGGCGGCCGCACTGGCCGCCGGGACCCTGGCCGGTTGCGGCTACAGCAGCGCCGCCTTTCCCATGACCCGTGAGACGGTCTGGCCCGTGGCCATGGCCGAGGCGGTCACTTGGCAGCCTACCCTCATCGACGAGGAGAAATTCCTCGTCGAGAGCGTCAAGGTCGATCTCGCCGATGCGGAGATGGTCTATCGCATGAAGGTCGAGGTTGACCCCAATCCCTTCGCCCGCCGGCCCAGCACGCGGGTGTACGTCCGCATCGCTCAGACCAAGCCCAAGCGCATACGGTTCGCCGAGGCGGAGAGGGCCTTCCTGGCCAACTTGGAGGTCCGACTGCGCCAACTGGCCAGGTCTGGCCGGCCGTAGCTGCCCTTGCGCCTTCCACCTGTCCGGTCGTTTCCCGGCCTTGATCCAGCGCCGGGCTGGCCTCGCACTCACCCACGACCAACGCTCCGCACGAACCCGCCGTCGTCGTGTGATTAGTGATTTCCTTCATTTTGAGACTAATTAGTTGCAAAAACCAGTTGACATCGAGCATACCTGCCGTCATAATGTGCCCGAAAGGCTGTTAATAACGACTGAAGTCAATCGTGACTCAGGAACTGGCCATCCTGGACCGCCGGGAGCGGGCGCTTGAGGTCATTGCCCAAAAGGGTTTTATGTCCCTTGGCGAGCTGGTCGAGTTGTTGGGGGTATCTGAGAGCACGATTCGCCGGGACCTGGAGGTGCTGGAAAGGCAAGGGTCGATTCGCCGCACGCACGGGGGGGCGGTCTCCCTCATGGAGCCGCCCGCGGCCAGGTTGGCCTTCACCGACCGCCAGGCCACTGCCCTGGAGGAAAAGCGCGCCATTGCCGCCGCGGTGGCGGGGCGGATCGTGGACAACCAGACCGTCATCCTCGATGGGGGCACCACTTGCTGCCGGGTGGCCGAGGCCCTTCTGGGCCGGCGGCTCAGTATCGTGACCAACTCGGTGCCAATCGCGGCCCTGCTGGGCGGGGAGGTCCAGACCGAGCTGACCGTCATCGGCGGGTACCTCTACCCGCGGACCGGCGTGACCCTTGGTGTGGCTGCCCTGGAGATGCTCGATGCCCTGCGGGCGGCGCAGTTGGTGCTGAGCTGTGCCGCGGTCAACCGCGACGGGCTCTTCAACGTCAACGAGATGATGACGGCGGTGGAGCGGCGGATGATCGAGGTGGCCGACGAGGTCATCCTGGCGGTGGACCACACCAAGTTTGGCAAGCGTGCCATCGCCCCCCTGTGCGAATGGTCCAGCATAGACGTGCTGGTGACGGACTGGGGCACCGGCGAGGCCTGGCGGCAGTGGGTCGTCAGCCAGCACGTGGAGCTGGTGGTGGCGGAGCGGCAGCGATGACGGCGTTGAACATCCCCATGCCACGGGAGCAACTGGAGCGGATCGTCCGCCGCATGGTGCGGGAGCGGCTGGCGCGACCCCAGCCGGCAGGCCCGGCCGTGCCCTACGAACCCAACCTGGTCGTCAACGTCTCCGCCCGGCACATACATCTCACCGAGGCCGACCTGAAGAGGCTCTTCGGGCCCGATGCGGAGCTGACGGTGTACCGCTGGCTGTACCAGCCGGGAGAGTTCGCCGCGGAGCAGACGGTGACCGTCTTCGGCCCCCGTCGGCGGATGATCGACCGCGTGCGGGTGCTCGGGCCGGTGCGGTCCTATACGCAGCTCGAACTGGCCCTGACCGACGCCATCGCCCTGGGCATCGACGCCCCGGTGCGTCCCTCCGGCGACATCGCCGGCACCCCCGGCTGCGTGGTGGTGGGCCCGGCGGGCGTGCTGGACATGACCGAGGGCGTCATCCGCGCCCAGCGGCACGTGCACATGTCGCCGGCCGACGCGGAGTACTACGGCTTCTCCGACAGGCAGTACGTTCGGCTGCGGGTGGTGAGCGCCTGCACCACGACCTTCGAGCGGGTGCTCTGCCGGGTTGACCCGCGGTTCCTGCTGGAGGTGCACCTGGACACCGACGAGGGCAACGCCTGTGACCTGCCGAACGCCTCGGCAGTGGAGCTGATGGCGTGAACAGACGTTGTGGGAATCGATATTGAGCCGACCGCTGCCGGATGGCGGGGCACTGGGCTGGTCCCCTGCCGGTGGCGGCCGGTGAGGCTGCATTGACAAGGAGACAACAGATGGCGTTGCAGGCATTGGGCATGGTCGAGACCCGGGGCCTGGTGGCCCTCATCGAGGCCTCCGACGCGATGTGCAAGGCGGCGAAGGTCGAACTGGTCGGCTGGGACCGGGTCGGTTCGGGCATGGTGACCTCCTTCGTCCGGGGCGACGTGGCGGCGGTGAAGGCGGCCGTGGACGCCGGTGCCGCCGCCGCTGCCAAGGTCGGCGAGGTGGTTTCCGTCCACGTCATTCCGCGCCCGCACGACGACCTCGGCCGGGCCGTGCCCGCCAAGGGCAGCCCGGCCCGGCGGGGCGGCCGGAAGTGACCCACCAACGGCAAGGAGAAGGGCAGATGGAAGCACTCGGCATGATCGAGACCAAGGGCTCGGTGGGCCTGGTGGAGGCCTCCGACGCCATGTGCAAGGCGGCCAACGTGGTCCTGCTCAAGCAGATCGA
>MVCS01000126.1 GCA_002049885.1 Planctomycetales bacterium 4484_123
CCTGGAGGCACCTCGCGCCGCCAGGAGCGAGGCGGGGTGGTCGTCCGAGGCCGGGCGGTGGGCGTCTCCGGCGTCACGGCACCTGCCAGGTCGCTGACGCGCGTCCGCGGCTTGTGCACCAGCCACGAGACCTCCTGGCGATGCAGATAGAGATTGTAATACTCCGGCTCCAGAAGCCACTTCCGCACCTGCGGGTCGGCCATCTGATACGCCGCGGCCAGCACCTCGTCGTGATTCTTGCCGTCGAACTTCGGCAGGACCACGGCCCCGCCGGCCGGCTCGGCGGGCACGCGGAAGACGGACACCGGCTCGGGCGGCCCCCAGCGCCCGCCCGGAAGCCGCTGCCTGCGCTGCACCTCCACCCCCAGCACCACGAATGTGGGCACCACGCGAGTCTTCTTGAGGGCCTCGCGCCACTGCTGCCGAAGTCGGCCGTGATCGAAAACCGAAACCAGGTGGGCCGCGATGAACTCTTTGACCTCCTGGCCCTTGGCCGTCCCCTCCGCGGCGGCCCCGGCCCGGCCCGGCGGGGGAGCCGGCAGCGGAGCCACCACCATCTCGCGGCAGGCGGCCACCTTGGGCTTCTCGGGCGCCGGCAGCGGCAGCAGCATGGCCAGCTTGGCCTTCTCCACGGGAATCTCTTCGGGAGGCTTCAGCGCCAGCCCGCCCGCCTTCAACGGCGTCAGCCGGTAGCCCGGACAGGCGCTGGCGAAGCGGCGGTCGATGTCCTCGGCCCAGGGCCGGACCGGCGAACTGCCGGGGGTCTGTTTCTCCAACAGCTCCCGGACCCGCTGAGCCATCTGCTGGAGGGCCTGGTCCACCTCCTCGGGACGGTAGGCCCGCCGGGGCATGGCGACCCCAACCGGGGGGACGAGCTTTATCTCGTAGGGGCTGCGGAACACCCACATGACCAGCAGCAGCGGCACCAGGACCACCGCCGTCAGCAGCAGGACGATCTTCTCCACGTGCCTTTCGATCAACCCGGCCTCATCTGTCCTGGGCATGCCTGTCCACTCCTATCGGTCCAAACCACGTCAGCCCCGGCGGCGCCGAGCCAGCGTGCCAGGCCGGCGCCCGGCCCGCCGCCACTCAAGGCCCGCCCACGCCGCCACCACGATAGCCCGTGGGGCCGACCTCCAGGCCCCTTTCCTTGAGCCTCTGGAGGTCCTCGTCCCGCAAGGCACTGGGGTCTGACCGGGCGATAAGGTGAAGGAAATCGACCGGCATCAGCGGCGGGTACTTCTTCTGCCCGGATGGCCCGTCGGGCTCGCTCCGTCCCCGGGTCCAGTCCGTCAACAGCAGCAGTTCACCGGTGATGGTCACCTCCACCACCGGGTCGGTGCCGTAATAGTACAGCTCGGTGCCCCCGGGCTGGCTCGGCCGGACCCGCTCCATCATCCTGCCCTGCTGCTGCCCCGGCCTGCCCACCTTGACGTCCAGGATGGTGTGGTAGTTCTGGAGCAACAGGTTGCGATACAGCCGGAGAAGCGCCGAGGAAGAAACGACGGCCGAGAACTGGTACTGCACCACGTCGTACAGCTTGTTGCAGACCCGTTGGGACAGTGGTGCGGCCCTCAATGAATTCGCGCCCATGCCCGGCCCGCTACCCCCGCCTATGCCCCCGACGAACATCAGCGTCCGGCTGCCCATACCGCCGGCGCCGCCGCCCCCCATTCTTCCCGGCGGCACCTCGCCGCGATGCCCAGCGGCACCGCCCGGGGCCCCGGTGCGTGGGGGCCCCTCAGTCCCGCCCGGAGTGACGACGTAGCCGAAAACGCGTATCTTCAGCAACCGCTTGACCGCCGAAGCCAGCACGCCCTTGTCCCGCTTGCGCCCCGAAAGCTCCTGCCGCTGGAGGACTTCTCGATTCGTCCGGTTGATCGCCGCGACGATGTCCTGCTGCACCCACAGGCTCACTTGGGCCATCCACAGCATGTCGTTCGTGTAGTTGACCCGGTCGGAGACCAGGACCATGTGCATGGAGTTGCCGTCGGCGTAGATGTCCCCCAGCCGGGCCTTGGCCAGCATGAGCGTAAGGCGGGCCTTTTCCTCCGGCGTCATGGGGGCTCGGGGCTGGCCCTGGCCCCGAAGCTGACCGGCTGCGGCCAGCGGGGCGCCAGGCTCGGCCATCCTCGGCGGCGGCGGGCCGACCAGGAACCGGCTGGCCGGGGGTGTGGGCCTGGCCGGTGTGGGCCTGGGGGTGGTGGGCCGGCCGTTTGCCTCCGCCTTGAGCCGCTCCTTGTCGGCAATGACGCTGGCCTGTTCCTTTATCTCTTCCAGGGTGGGAGGGCTGGTGGGCTTCATCGAGGCCAGCAGCGCCAGCACTCGGTTGCGGTACTCGGTGGGAAACAGCAGCCGAAGACCCTTCCGCTGGTACAACTGAGAGTTGACCGGGAAGGCCGGCAGTCGCGGGCCGCTGGGATTGTCCGGGTCGGCGAAGGAAAGCACGCGGTAATGGGCACGGTTCCTTTCCAGGGCCCGCCTGACCACCTCCGCATATTCCTCGCGGGTCTTGATGACCCGGTGGCGGGCGGCCTCGACCACCTTCTTGTTGACGCGGACCCTCTCGGCGCCCAGCCCCTCGCCGCGGGTAAGGCTGGCCAGCTGGGCGCTGAGCCGGGTTCGCACCTCCACGTGGGAGCGCGCCTGCTTGTGGGCCGGCCCGGCCAGGGCCAGCAGCACACCGCCGATCACCAGCACCACCCCCAGCATGCAGATCAGGAAGAGGTTCTGCTTGACGAAGTTCATTTCGTAGCTCCCTTGGCCCCGCCGGAGCTGCCCACTTGGCCGGAGGCGGCCTCCTTGAGCGCGAAGACCCACATGATGGTGAACTTGGCGTCGCCGCTGGCGTCCTCGCCGGTCAGGGGGTCGAGCTGGGCATTCTCGGCCGCGCCAGGGGCCCGCCCCGGCCCGGGCAAACCGGGCCCGGGAACTCTGGGCAGCATGCCGGCCTCCTGCTGGCTGAAGGCCACCACCTCGCCGGCGGTCACCTCAAGCCAGCGGGCGTGGGCGGGTTGCTTGGCCTGTTCGATGACCTGATTCTTCAGCCGGTTCACGAAGTTGCGGGCCTGGTGCAGGGGGGTACGGCCCTCGAGGGTGAGGATGAAGCCGCGCTGTGGCGGCTTCTCGGCCGCCGGGGCGGCCTGGTCCAGTCCCGTCTGCCGTGCCTCGGCGGCACGGGCCGCCGGGGAGACGGCCCCGCCGGGCGCTCTGTAATCGCCGGCCGCCCCGAAGTCCTCGGGCATGCCCCGGTAGCCCGGTCCACCCATCGGGCCCCTGCCGGTGCCGCCCAACCCGCTAAGCACCTCGGCGGTGATGTGGTCCACTCGCGCCTGGTACTTGGCCTGGAGGCTATCCACCTCGACGACCATGCGCTGAGCCCGAGGGATCTTCATCAGCTGGTCCAGGTCGGTGGCGTTCTGGAGTCCCTGGTGCGGGGCAACCTTGCTGAGCGATTCGGAGATGATCAACTGCACCTCCGGCCAGAAGCGTCGATACTCCAACAGCTCCCAGTACCTGACGATCTTCTGCTCCTCCTGGCGGTCCTTGCCCTGCCACTCGCGATATTGCCTGCGCAGGCCGTCGTAGTACTCGACCAACTGCTTGACCTCGCGCACGGCCGGGCTGGCGCTGGGGTCCAAGGCGCTGGCGTCGGCATAGGCCCGCCAGGTCACCCCGGCCAGGGCCGCCAGGATCAGGGCACCGGCGGCGGCGAACCATGGCCGCTTCCGCGCCCACAGCCGCTGCCGGGCTATCTCCTCCGGCAGCAGGGAGGTGTGGATGCGGGTCAGGCCCAGTCCCTGCAGGGCCAGCCCGTAGGCCACGGCGAAGCTCAGCACGTTCTCGGTGAAGGCCGGGGCGTTGACCGTGGCCGAGGGCGGCAGCTTGTCGTAGCTGTCCAGCCGGACCACGGGAATGTTCAGGTTCCGCTCGAGGAAGGTCTGAAGCCCCGGCAGGCGAAAGCCGTTGCCCAATCCCACCACGCGCACGAACCGGCTCTCACGGTGCAGCGAGGTGTAGTAGCCGATGGAGCGGGAGATCTCCTGGACCAGCTCGGCGAAGACCGGCTGCATGGCCTTGAAGATCTGGGGGGCGTACTTGCTGGTGGCGGCGGCGCGCTTGAGCTTCTCGGCCTTGCCGAAACTCAGCTTGAAGGCCTTCACCAGGGCGGCGGTGAAGTTGTTCCCGCCCAACTGCACCGTGCGCGTCCAGACCCGCGGACCGTCGGCCACCACCAGCTCGGTCTTGTCGGCCCCCACGTCCACCAGCAGCGTGGCCCCCTCCTCGGAGACCTGCCCGTCAAAGGTCATGAAGTTGTACAGCGCCAGCGGGGCCATCTGCACCACGTCCACGGTGATCCCGGCCTCCGCGAACCGCGCCAGGGCGTCGCCCACGTCGGTCCGCTTCATGGCGAAGATGCCCACCTCAATGTCCGGCGAGTCCGGGTCCGTGAAGGCCTGCCAGCGCCAGATGACCTCGTTGATGTCGAAGGGAATCTGCTGCTCGGCCTCGAAGCGAACGATTTGCGGAACCTGCTTGGGCTCCACCGGCGGGAGCTTCACGAAGCGCGTGAAACCGGACTGGCCCGGGGCGGCCACCACCACCCGGCAGCCGGCGAGGTTGTTCCTCGCCAGGAACTGCTCCAGGGCGTTCAAGATGAGCTGGTCGCGGTCGGCCTCGGCCTGGGAGAGCATCTTGGGATGCTCAATGATGTCGAAGCCCTCGACCCGGAGCTGCCCGTCCACGCTCCGAAGCTTCAGCGCCTTCAAGGCACACTGGCCGACGTCTATTCCCCAAACCGTCTCGTATGCAGGCATCGCCCTGTCCTCTCGCCCCACGGCCAGCGCCGCCGCACCGGCAGGACTCTCTCCAGCCGGCCCCCGGCGGCTTTGGGACTGCCCAAGCCAGCGTCTATAATGCCCCTTTGTAGCCCGCTGCGCGACATCGTCAAGGCCCTATGTCGTGCAAGGCCCACAGCGGAGGCCAACCGTGCGTCGCTTCCTGGCCACGACCATAGGCTGCAAAGTCAACCAGTACGACACCGAGGCCGCCGCCGGCTACCTCGAAAGCCTCGGCCTGCGCCGAATCCAGCCCGACTCGCCGCCGGCCGACGGCCCGCCGGAGCTGGTGGTCATCAACACCTGCTGCGTCACCGCCGCCGCAGCCGCCAAGGGCCGCCGGGCCATCCGCCGGGCCGTCCGGCGCCACCCGGATGCCCGCGTGCTCATCCTCGGCTGCGCCGCCACCAACGAGCCGGAGTCGCTGCGCCGGCTGGCCCTGGAAGCCGGGGCCGCCGGCGTCCACGTCGCCGG
>MVCS01000127.1 GCA_002049885.1 Planctomycetales bacterium 4484_123
TGGTGGCCGGGGTGTACGCCAACGCGGCCTGCCAGGTGGTCTTCCGGCTGTATCTGGGATGGTGAGTTCGCCGGGGGCATCTCGCCGGGCGTGGTTCTGTGGGCTCAGGCGTCGTCTCCGCCGATGCTGATCTCGCTGAGCAGAGCCCCGATGGTTGCCAAGAGTCCGAAGACGAAGGCCCACCACAGGGCCGTACCGGCCGAGGCCGCCAGATAGCCCAGTGGCGGGATGACGGCCAGGCTTGCCAGCGGCCCGTAGCCGAGGGCGGCGTTGGCGGCAGCCGAGGCCAACCCCGCAAAGGCACCGCTGGCGGTGGCCAGTGCGATGCGCTTCGCCAGGGTCAGGCCGCCGGCCCATCGGGTGGTCAGCATGCCGGTCAGTAGTGGCAGTGACAGGGCCAGTGTGAGGACGTCCTTCAGGCCTGGCGCCATGCCCGAGGCGGCGATGTGATTGGCCTCGGCCAGTGCCATCAGTCCCAAGGTTGCGGCGGCGATGGGGCCGGCATGCCACAGCCGACTCGGCAGCGAGCGGCGGCGTTCGGCCCTCTGGCGCATCTTCCGGCGCACGGTGAGCGGATAGTTGTAGAAGACATCGAACACGGCGTGCTCCAGCAGGGCCCCGCGCTCGCCGAAGACCGGCACGATGTGGACGGCCCCGGTGGCCCAGTGGCCGGCCATGAAACGTGCCAGGGCCGGGTAGCGGTAGGCCATCTGGATGGGGAAGGCCAAGTAGCCAACGTACTTGAAGAAGCCCAGGAACACGGCGATGTTGTAGTCCTTGAAGTTCCGCTCGCGCAGCACCAGGTACAGCACGTACAGGCCGCGAACAAGCGAGCCGGGGGAGATCGGCGTGGCCTGGAAGGCACCCAGGATCAAGCCCACGTGCTTCGCCCGCTGCTGGGGGGGCAGTTCCGGGTGGTGCAGCCAGTAGATGATCGAAACCGCCACCGAGACCACCTGCGTGATCGGCAGCGTGCAGACGTGCACGGCCAGGCTCTTGAGGTACTTCTGAATGAAGGGCTCGTCCATGCGGGATTCTATCCGCTGGGCGTCGGCCTCGCTGATCATGCCGTTTCGCCGGCCCTCGGCCAGCATGTCGCGCAGCCACTGCTCGCGTGCCCGGGGATTGAAATACAGCACCACTGGCCGGGCGAAGGCATACTTGAGTTTCTCCCAGGCATACTGGCGGTCGGTGAGCATGCGGTGGAGGAAGGCCGGCAGCAGTGCCAGGGGCAGGTGCAGCGCGAACCGCCACGGCTGTCGCGCCAGCCTCCGCGCCCGCCGGGCGCCGATCCGTCCGCGCCGCAGCCAGGCGATCAGGGTCTCCAACAGGCGGGCGCGGATGGCCCGGCCCAGGTATGCCTTCTCGCTGAGCATGCGGGCGTAGTGGCGGCGGTAGTCTTCCCGCCCGGCAACGCGGCGGAGAAGCCTCGCCAGCGGACTGGCGATAAGGGCCAAGACGCCGGCTGCGGCCAGCATCGGCAGGCTGGCCGTCCAGCTCAGCAGGCAGGTCAGGACCAGCACGGCGGCGGCCAATCGTGCCAGGCCCGGCAGCAGGCCCAGCAGGGCGAAGCAGAGGCTCAAGACCCGGCTCTTGCGCAACCGGTCTCCCACGGCTGCATCTGCGGCCCCGGAGACGCGCCAGCCGGTGACGGTCGAGTCGAAGATGCCCTTCCAAAGCCGGCCGTCGTACAGCAGCCGGAGGTGATGGTGCGTGATGTCCGGCAGCGAGTTGCGGTAGGCCTCCTCGCAGCGGAGCAGTTCCTCGTAGGTCTCGCCCAGGTCGGCGAAGTCGGCCGGGTGTGCCTCCATGAAGCGCCGCAGCTTCTCCAGGTCGCCGCGGTCGAACTGAACGACCGAGCCGCGGGCGATGCCCTGGAAGATGAGCTTCACGTCGCCGGGGCTCATGGGCAGGAAGGGCAGCAGGGCCAGGCCCGGGCGGAAGTCAACAGCCGTCAACCCGGCGGCGGGGTCGCCCTCGGCGTCGCGGCGCTTCAGCACGTTTGGCTGGCTCTTGCAGGTCCACCACTCGTACTGGCGGGCCAGTTCCGGCGCGCCCAGTTCGTGCAGCAGCTCCACGAACCGGCGCATGAAGGTCTTCTTGGCACGGTACTCAGGCGAGCCGAGCCGCTCTGCCGGTACGTCCCGGCCGCGGGACCAGGCGCGGCGGGCGTCGAGGTGATCGTCGGCCTCGAAGCGCCAGGTGCGCCCGTCCACCCATTCGCAGAGCTCCCCGCAACTGCCCAGGCGCTCGTCCACGAAGGTCCCAAGCACATCCACCACGACACGCTCCTCGCCGAAGCGCACGCGGGCGGCCCGGCGGATGAGCTTCTGCCAGAGGGCCCCGGCCCTGGCGGCGGCGGGATTGACCTGGAGCGAGAAGGCACCCTGGAAGCCCGCCAGGAAGACCGCGTCGCGGAACTTCCGGGCCAGCCGGGACGGCGGCAGCAGGATCTTCATGGCGCAGCTCTGGCCCGTGGCCAGGCCCGCGATGGGCTGGCCGTCGATATCCAGGACCTTGACGCGATACACCTGCCCCGCGAATCCGCCGCCCACGAAGGCCTCAACACGCAGCCTCACCGTGGCACGATTGGCCGGGGCCATGCCCTTCAGCTCGTAGTGCAGTTCCTCCCCCGGCTCGTAGCGCACGGTCCGGGGAGGGCGCAGCAGATCGCACCGGCGGACGGCCTCGGCCAGGGCCCGGGCGGTGGTCACTGAGTACTCAGCGGGCACGCGGTGCTCTCCTGTGCGTCTGGAGCGGAGCGAACGTAGTAGTCATATCGGCAGGAGTTCCGGAACGCTGTTGGCAACTCGCGGTCCTCTTCCCTGCTGGGCGATTTCCTGTGGCGTGGCCTCGGCCTGTTGGTAAAATGCCGCTGCTGGCTCGTCGGGGCTGGGATCGGCAACGGGAATCGGTCAGGGAGAAACCCATGTGTCACAGAAACGTCCTGGCGGCGTGCATCTTCCTGGGTCTTTCGGCGCTCGGCGGGCTCGCGGGATGTACCGCGGCCAAGCACAAGGGGAAGGGGCGGGTCCACGACGAGAAACATGGTTTCTCCATCGTCCCGCCGGCTGGATGGGTCAGCCGGGGTGAGTTCATGGGAAACTTCATGACCTTCACGGGGCCCCAGGAGGAAGGTTTCGCGGTCAACTTCAACGTCAATGCCCGGGTCCACGACCGCTCTCCAATCGAACAGTTCCCGGCGCAGATCAAGCCTGCCTACAGGAAGATGCTCACCGATCTGGTCGTCGCTGACGAACGGTTCGTCACGATAGACAAGAAGAAATGCTACTGCATCTCCAGCAAGTTCACGATGGGGACCAGCCGGCTTCAGAATCTCCAGTATTTCTTGGTCGGCGATAACAACAAGCTCTACGTCATGACGTTCACCGCTCCGGCGGATGCATTCGCCAAGTACCGGCCGCTGTTCGAAAGGACCGCGCTGACGGTTCGGACGGACTAGCTCCTCGGCCCCGGGCGCACGTGGCCGTGGGGACGGAGGCATATATGCGGCTGCGGGACGTTCTTCGCGGGAGGGACGTGACAGTCGACCGTGGCGGTCACTTGTCCAGCCGCGGCGGTCGTGTCAGAATAGGCCGCAATGGGTGGAGCAAGGCATCTGGGCGGTCGATCCGAGGTAGCATTCGAACCCGGCGAGGGGGTGTACGTCCTTACTGGTCCGGCCCGGTGCGGCAAGACCTCCGCGGTGCTCCGGCTGTACCGGCGGAGCCTGGACGAGCTGGGCAGGCCCGGCTGCCTGGTGATCGTCCCCAACGCCCCGGCGGCCGCGCAGATGCGGGACCGGCTGCTGGATGGGGTCGATACCGGCGTGCTGGTGGCTCCCGCGGTGACTACATTTGCCGCCCTGGCGGCGGGGATTCTCTCGGCCTCGGGCCGGGCGGTGGAGACGCTCGACCCCGTGCAGCGCCACCTGTTGCTGGCGGGGATCGTGGCGGAGATGGCCTCGGCCGGGGAGCTGCGGGCCCTGGGTGGCCTGGCGGACACGCCGGGGTTGGTCGCGGCGCTGGATGGGTCCATTGCCGAGCTGAAGCGCGCCGCCGTTGAGCCCGAGGTCCTGGCCGCGGCGGTCGATCCCGACTCGGCCAAGGACGCCGACCTGGTGGCCATCTATGCCCGCTACCAGCAGACGCTCAGGGAAACCGGGCGCTACGACGTGGAGGGGCTGATGTGGCTGGCCCGGGACCTCCTGGCCGCCGACCCCGCCGCGGCGCTGGGACATACCGGCATCTCCGCCGTGGCCGTGGACGGCTTCACCGATTTCACACCCACCCAGTTGGAGATGCTCACCTGGTTGGCCCGGCGCGTGCGGACCGTGCTCATCACCCTGCCGGTGATGGACGATGCCCGCAGCCGGCTGTGGCACTGGACACGGCGGACGCTGGAGCGCGTCCGACGGGCGCTGGGAAGTGCGGAGGTCGTGGCCCTGGAGGCCGGGGCCGACCCGATGCCGAGTATGTTCGACCTGGCCGCCCGGGGCGGCGAGGCCCCGGTTGCCGGTTCCGCCGACGCCTGTCCCATCGGCATTACCATCCTGGAGGCCCCTGACGTCGAGGCCGAGGTCCGCGCGGTGGCAGGGGCCGTCAAGGCTGACCTGTTGGCCTCCGCCCGGCCCGGGTCCGTGGCCGTGCTGGTCCGGAACCTGGAGGGCTATCAGGAGCCCATCGAGCGTATCTTCGCCGCCTGCGGCATTCCCGTGGCCGGCCGGCCCAGGCCGCTGGCTGAGAGCAACGTCGTCCGCTACATCCTGGCCCTGCTGTCGCTGCCGCCGGAGTGGGAGTTCCACAGGCTGCTGTCCATCATCAAGAGCAGCTATTTCCGCCCGGGGTCGCTGGGGGCGGGTTTCGATGCCACCACGGTGGCCACGGCCGAGATGGCCATTCGCACGGCCAGCGTGCTGGGGGGGCGTGAAGAGTACGCCGCCGCGTTCGACCGGCTGGCCCGACAGGCCCGGCTGGCTGCCGGCGGAGAGGAGGAAGAGCCGGAAGCCCTGAGCCTGGGGCCTTTGATGGCCGATGTGGCAGCCATCGAGTCGGCGGGGGCGATGGTGGAGGCGTTGCTGGGTCGGCTGGACCGGCTCGCCGATGCGCGGACCCTCGCCGAGTACGCCGGTGCCGTGCGCGAGGTGGTGGGGGCCTTGGGGATCGCCTCGGCCGCGGCCGAGTGCGACGACGAGCGAATCGTGGCAGCCGACTTGCGGGCGCTGAAGGCATTCGACGAGCTGCTGGAGGAGGTGGCCGCAGCCGCCGTGCCGGTCGGGACGGACCTGGAGAAGAT
>MVCS01000128.1 GCA_002049885.1 Planctomycetales bacterium 4484_123
CCCCACCGGCGTGATGATGCGCTCGATGACCGAGTGCAGGATCTCCTCGGAGAAGAAGCTCCGCCCCGTGTCGGAGATCACGCCATCCTTCTCGATGTAGATCTGGTCCTTGCCCACGACCATGATCTCGTTGACGTGGGGCATCTCCAGCAGGTCCTGCAGCGGTCCGTAGCCGAAGACGACGTCCTCAATCTCCTTGGACAGCATGCGCGTGGCGATGTAGTGCCTCAGCTCGCCCGTAAGCCGGTCGGAGACTCGCTGGAGCTGCACGTCGAGGTCGGCCTCGACCATGGCGGCGTCGTCCTTGGTGGTCTGAGGCTGAAGCCGCAGGGGGTGGGCGGCGAGGATGTCCTGTATGATCTCGGCGATGACCTGCTCGAACTCCGGGCGCAGGACGTCGGTGTCCTCGAAGCCGTAGGAATACAGCATGCGCCCGGTGGCACGCATGTTGAGCTCGGTCAGCACGCTGCGCCAGATGAAGTCTCTGACCAGCAGGTCTGTCATCTCCTCATCGACCTCGGGCATGTGGGACTCGACGATCTCGGCGAGGTGGCTCTTGATGAGGCCCACATACCGCGCGTCGGCGTTGGCGACCTTGGCGGCCACCCGCAGGTTCAGCCGCTCCAGCAGTTCCGCGTGCATCCGCTGTTCCAGCTCCACCACCCTGGACCTGGGCGTCGCCGCCTCCACGCCGCGCCGCCCCCGGCGGGCCGAGGGCTCCATCATGAACAGCGAATACTCCCCCACACGGATCTCATCGCCATAGACGACCTTGGCATGGCCGCGGAACGGCACGGGCTTGTTGGCCACCATGGTGCCGTTCAGGCCCAGCGATTCGATGAAGTACGTCGTGTTTTCCCTGTACAGCCGGGCATGGCACCGCGAGACGAACGGGCTCTTGAGCTGGATGGTATTCCCCTCGTCCCTGCCAATGGTGACCTCCGCGTCGTCCACTTGCTCCACGCGGCGCTCATCCGTCAGATGGTTGTATATCCAGATTTCCACGACTGGTCGTCCCGCCGCTCAGCCGCCCGTCGGCAGGTCCTCGGGCAGGGGCTGCTCGAGCAGAGGCAGCAGTTCGGGGTTGAGCTCGCCGCCGGCCTCCGCGCCCAGTTCGCCCTTGGGCAGCGGCCGCAGGGCGACTATCAGTTTTCCCCGCAGCCGCGGCAGCAACTGGGCCAGTTGCTGCACCGTCTTGCGCTTGACCTCCACGGTTATGGAGCGATAGGTCCGCATACTGGGGCGGTATCCCCGGGCCCGGGCCGCGCCGACGGGCTGGTCCTCGGGGTTGGCGCTGCGACCGCCGATGCCCTTCACCCGGACGTTCTCCAGGATCACGTAGGACCGCAGGGGCCGGCCCGGAAAACTCACCAGGGAGACCACGTCCACCCGGTCGTTCACCCGCAGCATGTCGCCCGGGGTCATGTTGGGGTCCACGCGCAGTGTCACCGCCCGCATGCCCTCACCGAGGTCCCGGGAAGGCGAATCCAGGGGCGCACCAAGGATGTCGTTGAGCAGCACGAAATCGTACTTGCGCACGTCCCGGGCAAGGTGGACGTTACCGCCCTCCAGCAGCGTGCGGTCCCTGCGAGTGATGACCCCCCTCAGCTCGCCGGCGATCTGCTTTCGCAGGGTCACCTCTTCGATATCGGACAAGGCCACAAGGTCGCCCCGGCGAAGCGACCGCTTCCATCGCAGCACAGTGACCACGTCACCAGTGAGCTTCTTTCTCATCCGCCAGTCATAAGCGTAGAACAACCCGGCCGCCAGCAACCCCAGCAGCACCGAGACCACCAGCAGCGTCTTGTTCCACACCAACTCTTCTTGTTGTGCCTGAGCCATCGACTCGGTCCTCAGCCAAGGCCTGCCGTCCTCGGCTCCGGGCTTCCCTGCCGGGCTGACGTTCGCGGCGAGCCCTGCCGGGTCGTCATTTCTTCTCAACCTGGGGGCGGGCGATCATCAGGACTATCTTGGCCTTGTTACCCATTTTATCGGCCGGATAGACGGTAACGTAGCAGCGGTGTTGGGGATCTTTCACAAAGGTCAACGTCACCCCCCCACCGCGCAACGTGGGCTTCTCGGCCACCAATCTGTAACCCTTCGGCGGCAGATGGGTTCTGTAAAACCTCCCCGCCGCCGCCGGCGCCATCGTCGCCACATAGGCCAGGGAATCGGTGACCCCGCCCGGGACATATTGGCGGAAGCCGTAGAGTCGGCGAGCACCTGCCGGTACCACCACGCCGGGGACCTCGGCCGGCAATTTCTCCAGCCCGATGTCCACCAGCGGCTGGGTGGCGGCCTCCAGCGGCGATGCCGCACCGGCCGGCCGCCTCCCGGCCAGCTCCGCGGCATCGGCCGTCATGGTCGTGGTCATGTAACGCTCGTACAGACCCTCGGCCTCCACCGCGGCCGGCTCGCCGACGGGCAAGTCGCGCCAGCCCGCCTCCGCCGGCGGCGGAGACGAGGCGACAGGTCGGGATGCAGCCTCGCGCCCCCAGGCGATGTCCGAGCGACGCACCACCGAACCGCGGCGAACGTCCCGGGCGAGGACGACCGGGCGGGCGAACTCTCCGCGCTGAGACCAGCCCATCACGTCGTCCACGCCCTCAGCCGTGGACGCGGGCACCTCCGCGAGGCCCACGTCCGTGCTGGTGGCCGTCCGCCCGGCCTTGATGCTCCGCCGCCACTTCAAGACCCGCACTGCCCGCCCGGTTGTGCCGCCCCGCCCGCCACAGCCGCCATGGAGGGACGCCGACAGAATCACCAGACCGACCACCAGCGCCAGCACTGCCCTTCCCGCCCCGGGGCACTTGCGCAGCGTCCGGCTCGGTACGTGATGAGGGTGGCTGGCTTGGCCGGAAAAACTGCTGGCCGTGCCCGGCCCCGAAAGCCCGGCCGGTGAGGTTTGAATCCGCAAGGAGCCCATTGGCCTACCAGTGTGCCAGGTACAGCCCGCGGATCATCTGGGCCATGCCGTCACCGGGGGCGGGGACGCGCTGCAGTGCCTCATCCAGCTCCTGGTAGAACTGGTCGCGGAGGACGCGCCAGGGGCGGACCTCGTCGCGCCGCCAGGTGATGCCCTCGCGCCCGTGGCGACTGTGGATATAGCCAATCAGTCCCTCGCGCTCCCACAGCGCCTGGTGGCCGTGGAACTTGGCCGAGACGTGTGCCCGCCGGCCCGTGGGGAAGCGGTCCAGCAGCAACTCCTCGGCCAGGGAGCCGGAGCGCCGGTTGAGGTCGCCGGCAGCGCCGGCCAGCTCTGTGGCCGTCCGCCGGCCCGTGGCCGCCCCGCCCAGGGAAACATCCAGCGCCTTGTTGGCGAAGAAGGACTCGTTGAGCTTGTCGGTCCCGGGCCACCGGCCCGTCTCGATTCGCTGCCAGGCGGCGTAGCGGTCGGCGACGATCACCTGGTGCTTGTGCATCAGCGACCAGCCGAAGAAAAACACCAGCGACAGGATGACCGCCAGGATGGGCACCACCAAGGTGAACTCCACCATGGCCGTGCCCGGCGCGTGCCTCCGCGGCCGGCGGCGGGCGGGACGCGTTGTGGCTCTCAGGTAGCGCATGGTCCTCTCTCAATGGTGCAACGACTGATTCACCATGGCCTCGTCGAAGCGCCTGAGGTATTCGTACACGATGGTGACGTCATCGGGGCTGACCTGCCCGTTGGTCAGAGCCGCATCTTCCGCCCCGGCGATCATCTTCTCCATCCAGTCGCTCCACTGGGTAATGGGCACGAGCTTGGCCTTCCAGTCCTGGGTCCACAGGTCCCAGCTTGTGGTGTTGAAAACCTCAGCCTGTGCCAGGCCGGTGATGCCGCCGAACGGGTTGTCGGTGCCGAACCGGCCGGGCCAGGCCCTGGCGGTGTCGCGCTGTGAAGCGACGCCCAGCAGCGTGAACAACTCCCGGCGGACGCCCAGGTCGTGGTGAGGCCGGCCCATATCGTAATCGCCCATGGAGGTGTCCATCAGGATGGGAGCGGGCAGGTCGGAGATGTCGTCGCAGTTGGCCGGATTGGTCACCTCCACTTCCCCGCCGACGTCGATGCCGCCGAAGACGTACTGAGCGATCATGTACACTTTCTGCCAGACGGGCCGGCCCGAGGCATCGCGCTTCATGCGGATGCCGATATCCCAGTCCTCGGTGGTTTCGTAGTAGTAGCGGTCTTCCCAGACCCACTGTGAGATCATCGGCACGGACCAGGTGGTGGGGTCCTCCCAGCCCTTGATCCAGATGGCCAGCGGCAGCTCTCCGTTGGTGACGTAGCTGCCGGGGCTGAGGTAGCTGGGGTGGCCCTTGGGATATCGGCTGCGGATCTCGACCAGGTAGAACATGGTGCGGTTGATGCGCGGGGCGCCGGGGACGCCGCTGGCGGCCTGGGCGCCCAGGGTCCGGCAGCGCTGAAAATCGGTGATCCACTGCGGGTAATGGATGTAGCGGGGCCGCTTGGAACCCCAGAGGTAGCCCAGCTTGATGTCGGCCACACGGCGGATGTACTCGTGGAAATACGTATCGGCCAACTGGCCGGGGTAGTAGTGGCGCTCGTGCCACCAGCCCTGGGCGTAGCCGTTGATCCGGCGCATCATCCACTGGTACGGCCCATAGACGGTGTAGCCCAGCAGCACCCGGCCCACGGTGCGATAGGTCCAATGCGGGTTGGGATTGCTGCTGTGGCCGCGGGCGCTGCGCCCGCGCTGCCGGCCGGAGAGATTCACGTTGCCCCTGCCCCCCCGGATGGCGCCGTGTCCGGGCCGGCCGGGAACCAACCGGTCGCGCTCGCGAATATCGCGGTAGCGGTAGATTCGCCACTTGTACAGGCGGTCGTACACGCCCAGCCGCTGGGGGTAGGTCCTGTCGGGTATCAAGCCGCGCTTGACGGGTCTCTCGAAGTCGTTGAAGCTACTGCGCCGGGCCGGCAGGGTAGGCACGACGGGCACGACGAAGGCCACTTCCGCCCCGTTGAGCTGGCCGAACCGGCTGGCGTTGAGTTGGCTCAGCACGCCGGCGGAGGTGGCGGTGGCCTGACTGAACTCATCCAGGGCCTCGGCCGCCTGCCACAGTTGCCCGTGCGGCGGCGGGCCCGCGTGCCCGCGCAGTCGCCAGGTCGTCAACTCTTCCATGCGGAAGCTGCTATCGTTGAACAGGCTGCTGACGGGCGCCAGGATGTCGCGCTGGCGGGCCATGCGTTCCCGCAACGATTCTCATCTGGTAAAGGAAGAGGAAGCAGATGGGTATGCGTATGCATATGCGGTTAGTGGTGAGCCAACAGAAGCCGCACTGGTGGTAGCAGCAGAG
>MVCS01000129.1 GCA_002049885.1 Planctomycetales bacterium 4484_123
GCGTGCCCGCAGTGGGCGTAATAGACCCGTTCGCAGGCGTTGGGCTGGGACTGGATGACCCGGTGGCGGATGCCGCTGCGCCACAGCCAGAAGCCGTGGGTGAAGCGGATGCGGCGTCCCTCACGGTGGCCGGTGTGGCGCGGGGTGAAGGAGATCTTCTTGCCCTGGGCCAACAGCCGGCGAATGACCACGTGGCGGTAGTTCTCCGGCCAGCGCCAGTTGAGATACTTGTCCGGATGGCCGCGCTCGACCTTCAGGCCGCAGCGCCGGGCGAGCCTGCGCATGGTCGGCAATTCCTCGGCCGGGCCTTGATACCAGATGTGCGTCAGGCCGATGCGGCGGAAGAACTCCAGCTCGTAGGTCCGGCCCTCGCCCCAGAAGCTCCGCGGCCGGTCGTGGGCCACGGCGAAGGTCACGCCGGCAGGCTGCTCCAGGGCAAAGGGCAGCACTCGCAGCAACACCTGCACGGCCGAGCGCCTCTTGCCGGCGACAGTGACGGCCACGGAGCCGCGCAGCACGCCGGCCGGGGGGTACCCCAAACGCGAGACATCGCCTTTGGAAATCTCGGTGGCATCGGCGGGGAGGCGCAGGGAGAACCACCATCGCCGCGGGTAGCCCTTGGGGACGTCCGTGGGCTTGGGCGGGATGAGCACGCCCGGGCCGATGTAGTGGAAGCACTCGGCGTGGTTGGAGGTCACCGGCGTCATGGGACGGTAGCTCACCAGGCGCACCTCGACCGCGCCGGCGGGGATGACGACCTTGCCGGTGGAATCCCTGAAGTCGCCCACGGCCACATCGACCTGCCGGAGGTCCGCCAGGGGGTAGATGCCCACGGTCCAGGCGGCGGTCTCGCCCCGGGCGGCGAACAGCTCCAGGGTGTCGGTGTCGCACTCGCTGGGCAGCGGGACGCCGTCGGGCGTGATGAGGTCGTGGCGGTGACGGAGGAAGTGCAGGTATCCCCGGCGGCGCTGGGCCGGGGTGGGCCGCAGGGCGTCCCGGCGGGCCTGGGCGAGCTGCGGGTAGAGGAACTCCTCGGGGCAGATGACCTCCTCGCGGTTGTACAGGGCGAACTGCCGGCTGATGGGCACGTGGGAAACGGTGTTGTAGATGCTGCGGATCTTCTCGTTGAGCCAGTCTATCTCGGGGCGGATGAGCCTTTCCTTATCAACGGGGTAGATGATGAGGTAGTTCCACACGGAATCGCCGTGGTCCTTGCCGTCGGGGCTGGGTGGCAGGAGGAACTCCAAGTCCAGGGCACCGTCGGCGACCTCGACGTCGAACTCCACTTCCCGGGAGTAAGTGCCGTCCTCGTAGGTCTTCCACAGGTCCAGGTTGCGCTTGAAGTGGTCGGTGCGTTCGTGGGCGTACTTGAAGGCCAGGAACTGCCGGCGGGTGAAGCGCGGGCGGTAGTAGGCCCGCTTGCCCTCGGCCCTGATTTCGATGTTGCGCCCGCCGTCGCGCCGGCCCCAGTAGTTGCCCGTTCGGGCCACCACGTGGTACTCGCCGTTGGGCAGGGCGACGCGGAAGCTCGCCGGGGCGAGGAAGCCGTCGCGGGTGAGCTGGTCGTTGATGACGTGCAGGTCCCCGCCGTGCGTCAGCCGGCTGCCGGCGGTGAAACCGAAGCCGCGCTTCGGGTCCCACGGCACCGAGCCGTAGGCGAACCCGGGCCAGGTGAACCAGCTCACGCCGAAGTCGAAGCACCTGGCGAAGCGGGCCATGTTCACGCCGATGCCCCCGCGCTCCATGCGGAAGTTGTCGAAGTAGAGCACCGCGTCGGGCGCAGAGGGCGTGCGGAACTCCACGCAGGTGGCGTCGTGCGGGTCCACGAAGGTGGCCGATGCCTCCTGGCTGGAGATGGCGAAGGTGTTCCAGCCGGGCTTGCAGACGATGGTCCGCACCAGCGAGAAGGTGCGGGCCTTGTCGGTGACGGCGAAGCCGCCCAACATGGTCAATTCCACCGCCACCGGCCGGGAGGCGGGGTTGTAGATGTCGCCCTTGAGATAGTCGAAGCAGCCCAGGCTGTTGCAGGCGGGCCGGCCATTGCGGGCGGGCTGGTTGATGTTGTTCCGCAGGCTCACCCGCAGGACCCTGTCCGGGCGCGTGAACTTCGCCTCCAGGGCCGCCCTGCCCTCTCGAACGTGCCTGCCGGAGATTCGACAGACGATGCCCGAGTGCCGGTGGGGGAACTTGCGTCTCTGGTACAGCTCGGTGTCCCAGACCTCGACCTCGGCCTCCTCGGGCACGCCGGAGAGATACGAGACGTGCTCCTTCCTGGCAAAGATCTCCTGGCCCTCGAAGCCCTGGATGAGCACGACGTGACGAGTGACCTCCACGCCCCCGGCGAGACCCCAAGGTGTCCCACAGACCAGGACCGCACAAATGACCGCTGCCTTCATGGCGATGTTCCTGCCGGGGCCGGCCTCAGCCGAGCCGGTCACAAGCCGCTCTGCCCCTGGCCTTGCCCGGGCGCGTCATCCATTGCAACCCGCACGGCTGCCGGCTGGACCGGCGCTTTCGTTGGCCGGCCTTGGGCGGCGGCGTTTTCCTTGGAATGCCCGGGCGGGTAGATGACAACCCCTTTGCCGCGCTGGAGAGGGCTTGACAGATGGCGGAGGACGTATCCGTCTGGCGGACGCTGGGGCCGCACGGCCGGGACATCGCCGCGGCCATGTCGGCCGGGCTGGATTTCCTGGACGGCCACAGCACCGCCGAGCTGCCGGAGCGGGTGGGGCAGCGGATCGAGTCCATCCCCGCCTTTGCCGCGGCGGGCAAGGGCGCCTTGCAGGACTCCTTCGGCGGCTCGGAGGCCGGGCCCACCGTCATCGGCGTCAAGCCGTACTACTCGCTGATCGCCCCCAGCCGCAACAGCCGGGATGAATACCTGGAGGCGGGCATCTTCGATTTCCTGCCGCACCACCTGTTGGAGGTCCTGAACGACCGCCGGGCCTGGGTCACCCTGCACGTGCCTCGGGCCGACCGCCTGGGCCACCCGGAGAACATCCGCGAAATCAGGGAGATTCGCCGGCGCTACCCGGACATCGTGCTGGTAATCGCGCACCTGGGGCGATGCCATACCGAGCCCCATGCGGCCGAGGCCCTGCCTCAGTTGGCCGACGAGGCGGGGCTGTACTTCGACAACTCCGCCGTGCTGAACCCCGCCACGCACCGCATCGCCCTGGAGTGCTTCGGGCCGGAGCGAATCCTCTATGGCACCGACAATCCGGTCTTCTACATGCGTGGCCGGCGGCAATGGCAGGGCCGGTGCTACATCAATCGCACGAACGATCCCTTCCATTTCAACAGACAGCGCGAGCCGCCCGCGTCCGAGCCCCCGCTATATGAGGTGCTTACAGACGGCGGGGGCATCCCCGCCGACAGCGGCGTGTATCGCTGCCCGGGCGATAAGGTCAAGGAGCTCGTTCATGTTCACTGCCGGATAAGCTACTTCTTCGACGCTGCCGCCGCACTGCGGACTTACCAGGACCTCTCCGCCACGACGCCGATCCTGTGGGACTGCGACCAGACCGACCTGCTCAGCTTGAACGGCAGGCCCGTGGAGCTGGCGGACTTCCATGGCACGCGGGCGCTGCTGTACTCCGACGGGCACACCGACAAGCAGGACGGCCAGCGGCTGGGGTGGGACCTGGAATAGCAATTGGCGGTTGTGGATTGGTGACGGCAGGCAATCCCGGATGGGCGCGGGCCCGTGCGGCGGAAGGCCACGCGCCCACGCGGGGCACCGGCGTTTCGGGTGCCGGTAGGGGCGGCGCCGGCCGGGGGCCCCCAGCGAGAGGCTCATTGGCTTTTTTGTTGTGCGCGAACGGCGGGGATGCGTGGATTGAATGACGTAGGCCGGAGGCCGGGACTGGCGGTGCGTTGTGGTCTCCAAGGGCGGTACGGGATTGGCTCAATGGCGTAGGGGCAAACGCCATGTTCGCAGGCAGGTCTCTGATTGCCGTAGGCGTGGCCTTGATGCAGGCTCCGCTGGTCCCTCCCGCTGTCTGCCAGGCTGATGAGCTGGCAAATCCCGATTTCCGGGTCGCCCCGTACGTGACTCGAGAGGGCTCACGCATCTGGATCAGCTTCAGTCTGACAGAGGCTGCTGACGTTGCTGTGGAGATCCGCAGAGGCACGCGGGTGGTTCGCCATTTGGCGGCGGGCGTCCTGGGTCCCAATCCACCTGAACCGCTGCGGCCGGGCCTTGCGCAAAGGCTGCCGTGGGATGGAACCGATGATCTCGGCCGGCCGGTGAAGCTGTCCGAATGCAGCGTTTACCTGGGAGTGGGGCTCAGGCCTCGGTTCGATCGCATACTGGGCTGGCGCGGCGAGGCGGTCGGGGGTCCCAGGATCCACTGCGGAGGGGTCGCCGGGCTGGCCGTCGATGAGCGCAGCCGATGCTACGTGCTTTACAGCGGCAGCAAGAAGCCGACGAGCGTCCACGTCTTCACTCGCGAGGGTCGATACCTCAGAACCATCATGCCCTACCCAGCCAGTCTGGCGTACGAGAAGGTCAGGAACCTGGGCTTGATAAGGCTGTCCGACGGGCGCTTCTTCCCCATGATCCGTCATCCGATCATGTTCGCTCTGTATCCGGAAAGTTACGGCTCCGGCGGGGGCCTGAAGGGGCTACCCGCGCAAACCATGGTCCTGGCGGGCCGCGGGCTGGTAATGGTCAATTCCTGGCAAAGCAGATATGGACTGCGATATGGGGGATTGGGCCCCCGACGCCTTTTGGTTATCAATACCGATGGCAGTATCCCCAAGAATTATCTGGGCCCGCGTCTGACGGACCGCTCCTGTCGGGGCTGCCCTGAGTATAGTTGCCCGGGCCCGGTCCACCTCGCTCTGGCCCCGGATGGCAAAACGGTGTACTTGACGGGACTGGTTGATTCCACTACGCCGGATACGCTTCGAACGGCGAGACCTTTCCATGCTGTTTACCGGGTGCGCCTGGACGGCGCCGGTCCGGCTAGGCCCTATTTGGGGGTCCCGGACGAGCGCGGCAACGACCGGCGACACTTCAACGATCCGCGTGGCCTGGGCACGGACAGCCGGGGCAACCTGTACGTGTCCGACCATGGCAACAACCGCATCGTCGTCTTTAGACCGGACGGCGGTTATTTGGGACAGATTTCCATTGAAAGGCCGGGCCCGCTTTGCCTGCACCAGAGGACGAATGACATCTACGTGTTGGGCACCGCGGATCGGCCGTACCCCATTACGGGAACCAAACTGCGGAAACTATCAGCAGTGATCGATGCCTCTGGCAACTGGGT
>MVCS01000130.1 GCA_002049885.1 Planctomycetales bacterium 4484_123
AAAAAATTGGCACCCAAGCCATCTTCCTTATTGCCAACGGAGAACAAGTTGCTCCGGGTAGATTCCAGCAAATTATCGCCAGCGGACAACATGTTCCTCTGGTACGTGCTCGGTTACTGCAAGTTCTTTGACGAAGAGCTCTCCCAGGAGGACCCGGACAACTTCTACATGGAACGCGAGTGGCGGACCATCGGCTACGTCGAGTTCAGTCAAGACAATATTGCCTGCGTCCTTCTCCCTCCTGCCTTCAAAGATCGGTTGACGGACCAATTCTCCTGCCTCGGGGATAGGATCCGCACGATCAAGTCACCCGCGAAGCAGGCTGAAACGTCATGAACAAGCCGTTGCCGGAAGAGTGGACACGACACCATGGACGAAACCGCTTGTCCTCCGAACATGAGGACGGCTAGCTGTGAGCGAGTATGAGTGCAACCCATACGGGTTAACTGGAGGCGGCGGGATTCGAACCCGCGTCCCGTGACGTTTCCGTGCCGGCTTCTACGTGCGTAGTCGCTGTTTTGGATCTCGCCAGGCGGGCCCGCGAGCGACACGGTCCCAACCCGGCCAGCCCGGCCGGATGTCGCCGCCGGGGTAACCGGGCCACTCCCCGGCGGCCGCGAGGTGCCCGACAGCGGGGGGACCGCGGTCGGGAATCTCATAGCCCGCTGTTCGTCGCCCATCCGTCCCTCGCGGGCAAGGGGCGGCGGGCGGGCTGCTCAACTAGGCAGCCATGCGGTAGCCGTAATCGGCACCTATTGTTTGCCCAAGGTGTTTTACGAGGCCTCCTTGGAACCTCGGCACGCAACCGACACCTCAACCGTCCGGTCGAAACCTTTCGCCCCCGACGGTCACTGCACATGGATTATACAGCCTCGAGCGCCCGGCTGCAAATCGTTCCGGCGCCGGCGGGGCAGGGGGGATGGTGAAGGTCGTTCCCTCTCCGGGCTGGCTCTCGACGTCCACCCGGCCCTGGTGTTCGCGCACGACCTTCTTGACCACGGCCAGGCCCAACCCGGTGCCCTTGGGCCCCTTTGTGGTGTGGAAGACATCGAATATGCGGTCCAGCTCTTCAGGGGCGATGCCGGCACCGTTGTCGGAGACGCGGACCTTGACGGTACGGGTGAGGGGGTCGAACTGGCTGCCGACGGTGATGATCCCCTCGTGGGGGCGGACCGCGTCCAGGGCGTTGCTCAGCAGGTTGAGGAAGGCCTGATGCAGGGCGGCGGGGTCGGCCGGTACGGGAGGGAGGTCTGAGAAGTCGGTCATCAGGGCCACGCCGGCCTCGTCGGCCTGGGCCGCCACCAGCTCCACGCACTCGTTCAGCACGTGGTTGATGTTGACGTTTTCCAGCATGACCTGGCGCGGCTTGGAGAAGGCCAGCATGTTGAGGATAACGGCGTTGATGCGGTCCAGGCTGCGGCGGATGAGGGGCCAGGTCGTCTTCGCCCGGTCGAGGTTGCCCGCCGCCAGGGCCTTTTCCACGACTTCCGTGCCGCCGCCGAGGGCCTGGAGGATGTTCTTGATGTGGTGGCTGAGGGCGGCGACGGTCTGTCCCACCGCGGCCAGGCGCTCGGACTTCAACGCCGCCTCGTACAGCCGGACGTTCTCGATGGCCAGGCCCGTCTGTAGGCCCACGGCCGTCAGCAGCCTGAGCTGCTCGGTGGAGTAGGTATGGTCGGCCACCGAGCTATCGAGGTGGATGACGCCCAGGATGCGTTCCCGGCCCTTGATGGGCACGCACAGGGCCGAGCGGATGCCGTAGTCGTGCACGCTCCTTCCAGAGCTGAAGCGCTTGTCGCGCATGGCATTGGACGAGAGGATGCCCACCTGTTTGCGGACGACTTCGCTGATGATGGTCCGGCTGATGGGCAGGGACCGGCCCTGGCTGCTGTCGGGCTGACGTGAGGCCTTGGGGATGATCTGGCCATCCTCGTCGATCAGCAGGAAGAAGCCTCGATCGGCCGGGACCATCTCGAAGGTCAGTTCCAGGACGCGGCGGGCGAGCTGGTCGAGGTTGAAGATGGAGGAGATCTCGCGGGTGAAGTTGTACAGCTCGCGGAGGGTGTCGATCGCCTCGGCCCCGGCCTCGGGTGTGGGGATGATGACGGAGTCGTCGCTGGCGGGCACGGAGGCCATGATGGACGCCTCCAGCAGTTGGCCGTTGGCGTCCACGTCCAGCGGCGGGGCCGGCTCGTCGCGCCGGGGCCCGAAGACCAGCAGCGTCCGGCCGCAGCGGATCTGGTCGCCGGCCTTCAGTGGTGCCGGCCGGGTCAGGCGGACACCGTTGACGAACGTGCCGTTTGCCGAGCCGACGTCCTCGATTACCCATTGGCCGTCGCGCTGGAACAGCCTGGCGTGCTGGCGGGAGACGGTTCCGTCGCTGAGGCGCAGGGTCGTCTGGCCCCGCCCGATGGTAGCCTCGTTGCCGGCGAGCTGGAGGACCCGGCCCGTTTCCGGACCCTGGATGACTTCGATGGAAGCCATCGTGCCTCTCCGGGGACAAAACCACGGCCGTCCCGGGCGCGGTGACTACAATGTGGCCAAGCCACGCGCGCGGACCTGAACGGTGTTCTTGATGACGCGCCGGAGCGCTCGACAGAGCTGACCGATAACGTCTATAAAAGGGTAGATGAAGTGCGAGCAATATATGCCCGGCAACGTATCTGCCTTTACATTAGCCCCTGGACGGCCATCTGTCAACCGCTTTTGCCATCTATGGCCCGGTCGGTTGTCTCTGGCGGGCCGGGGGGGTATCTTCTGCAATACCTGTTGCGAGGAAGCCAGTTATGCCCTCTGAGCGAGTGATGGCGTTGATGTCGGGGCGTCGGCCTGATCGCCTGCCGTGGCTGCCCGAGTTGAACGCTGGATTCGTCCGCAAGACGCTCGGACGGCCTGCCGCCGGTCCCAATCTCGCCGCGGATGCTATCGACGATGAGGCCGGCGCCAGCCAGGACCAGGACGAGGACTACCTGTCACTGGAGGCCCGCTGCGCGGAGCTTGTCGGGGCCGACCATCTCCACCGGGTCAAGTCGGTCCTCGTGCGCCGGCATCGCGTGAGCGTCGAGAAAGACCCCCGGACCGGACTGACGGTGGTGCATACCCCGGCAGGGCAACTGCGACAGCTCCAGCAGTGGGACCCGAACAGCGGCACCGTCTTCACCCGCGAGCATCTCGTCAAGGGCCCGGAGGACTTCCCCGCCTACCGGGCCATGCTGGACGATGAGACCTACGAGCCGAACTACGCGTCCGCCGAGGAAGAGATCGCCCGCAGCGGCCTGGCCACCATCGACGTACCGGCCACGCCGCTGATGCACCTGCTGCTGTGGGTCATGGATGTCCAGCCCACGCTGATGGCCATGATCGACCACAAGGACGAGATGATCGACCTGATGGCCCTGATGCACGAGAAGAACATGGAATGCTACCGGGTGGCCGCCGCCGGGCCGGGGGAAGTCCTCCGCCCCATGGAGGACACCTCCTCCATGCTCACCGGGCCGGTAATGTATGCCGAGCACTCTGTGCCCTGCCTGAACGACTACGCCCAGGTCATTCACGCCGCGGGCAAGCTGTTTCTGCCGCACATGTGCGGGCACCTTGGCGGCATGCTGGATGTGCTGGCGGAGGTGGACCTGGACGGCATCGAGGCCATCACCGCTCCGCCGTTGGGAGACGCGGACGTGGCGGAGATGCGCCGTCGGCTGGGAGATGTTTGGCTCATCGGCGGGGTGGACCCCTCGCAGTACGCCACCGCCACGCCGGAAACCATGGCCGCCCATGTCCGGCGCACCCTCCAGACCATGCGCGGGGACATGAAGTTCATGCTCGGCCACGAGGAGATCCCACTGGCCGCGAAGATGGAAAACGTACAGGCAGTGGCCCGACTGGTCGAGCAGACGGCCGAGTGGTTCTACGCCTGAGGCCGGAGAGGCCCGGCCAGAGTTGCCCGCCGTGGCCCGATCGACGCCCGTGGCCCCATGCGGAAGGGCAGGGCGGTAGGGGGCTCAGCCCTGGTCGGTAGGCTCGGTGCCGGCCAGGCCGATCTCCGCGGCGACATCTCGCATGCCGGCGATGACCTCCGAGATGAGTTCTGAAGGCTCCATGACTTACCGCTCTGGCCGGCATACAGCGCAGGTGACTGTGCCGGGCTACTTGCCACTGGGAACGTCCGCCACGGCCGAGGCGGCCGAGGCGAGGCCGACCATCAGGACCCGCCGGTTGGCCATGTCGGAGATGAACAGCTTCCCGCCACTACAGGAGGTATATGCTCCCCAGGCCAGCGCCAGGCCGGGGTCGTCGGCGTTGCCGTAGTGGCCCAGGCGGGTGATGAGGTTGCCGCTTGCGTCGAGGACGTTCACGGCAAAGCTGAACACGTCCGGCACGAACAGCCGGCCGAAGTCGTCCACGCTGAATCGGGCGCCCATGCAGGTACACGACGGGTCACCCCAGTTGAGGTTGCCCGGCGGGATGGGCCCGTAGCCGCGGAAGTACCAAAGGGCGCCCTTCACGCCCACCTTGGCGTTGAGGTAGCCGCTGTTGTACACCACGGCGTCGGCGGGGATCTGCATGGGTCCCCGGCCGCCCTTGCCGACCTCTTTGTAGCCGGGGTAGAACGCCCCGCCGGCCGGGGCGAACTTGAACACCGAGCCCCAATGGTACAGGTAGGCGTTGTAGTAGGGCCGGTCCCATGGCGCCGGCCGCTTCGACCGCCACCAGACCCAGCGAGTCTCGGGAACCAGGCCGGCGAACTCCGGCGGGAAGACTTCTCCGGGGCGCTTGAGGTTGGCGGCCACGAAGACGTTGCCGGCCCGGTCCACGGCGATGCCGCCGCTGCCGTTGGGGATGTTCTTGACCAGTCCTTCGCGGTGCCGGGAAAGTTGGCCGGCTTGCCCTGCGGGTCGTAACGGTACAGGAAGACCCGCGGCGGGTAGCCCTCGATGACATACACGAACCCGTCGCGGTCCACCGCCGCCTCGGCGCCCTTGGCGAAGGGCCGCATTCGGCCGGTCTTGATGTCGATCTGCCTTTGGGCGTTGCGGAACTCCGTGACGTACACCTTGCCGCGGTGTGCGTCGGCTGCGACGAACATCGGCTGCCGCAGACCGGCCCGCCGGCGCAGCCCCGGCAGCATTTCCAGCTTGGCTCCCCGGTCGATGACCGGCAGCAGGTCCTGGCCCGACCGACTCGCGGCGGCCACCCACAGGCGGGTCGGCTGGGCGGCGGCGTCCAGGGCCACCACGGGCGTGCCTTGACCAGCGGCCTCGGCGAGCACCTTCGGCGGCGGGCCGCCGGGCTTGAAGGGACTGAGCTTGAGCAGCTTCCAGTTCTTGATGCGCCCGTATTGGTCGGCCGGCGCCGAGGAGATGTATATCTCCCCACTGCGGGGATGGACGAAGATCTGCAGCGGGTCGGGCGCGGGAAACTGTCCGATCCGCTTGCCGCCGGGGCTGTGGATCACCACGCGGTCGTTGCCGCGGTCGGCGATGTAGAGCCTTCCGGCGGCGTCCACGGCCAGGCCTTGCGGGTCGTTGAAGTGCTTCTCGTCGTCGCCCCGTTTGTACAGTTCGCCCAACCTGGGGCTGGGGAGTTTCTTGTCGGTGGGGCGGATGCGATAGATGACGTGGCGGTGCCGGCGCCGCCCGAAAGGCCCGCCGGAAACATAGATGAACTGCCCATCCGGGCTGACGGCCAGGTGGTCGTAGTATCGCACCGGTCCCTCGCCGGCCCCGTGGAGGAAGCCGCGGGCCTTCAGGAGGGGCGGGCCTATGAAGCCCGGCGTCTTCGGCGCCCCGCCGTCAGGCTCCAGGAACAGCAGGAATCGCGGCGGGCCGTGCTCTACGATTGACCCGACGGCCGAGAAGAACACCAACCGGCCGGCCGGGTCTATGGCCATGGTCTGGTGCTTCATCCCGCTGGTGTAGGGGTGGAGGTTCTGGCCATGGGCGTTATAGACGATGGGCAGGCGGCGGCCGTCCTTGAGGGTCAACTGTCCGATGGAGGCGAGCCGCCCGGCCGGCAGGGAGGCGGAGTAGGGGATGACTGTCCGGAGGTACTTGCCCTGTCGGTCGAAGACGCGCAGGCCGCTGGCGCCGTAGGTGCCCTGGCTGTCCAGCACGAACAGCTCGCCCTTGGCGTTGACGGCCAGCCCGACGATCGCGCGGAAATTGTACGGGTCGAACCCGAGTTGTTTTTCCAGCCTGCCGGTCAGGCCGACTCGGACGCGCACCTTCACCGGGCCTCGCACGAGTCGCCCGGCGTCGTCCCTGCGGTCCCATACCAGCGACTGCCGGAGCGCGTTGGGCCTCAGGGGGGCAGGGGCCTTGGGTCCGAGCTTGCCCGCTGCCAGATGGCGGACCACCCGGCCCGCCGCGTCCAGGATGGCGACCTCCACGTCCGTGGGGCGATCCACCGCAAAGCTGACCGTCAGCCCACCGTCTTCCGCGGCAACCTTCGGCGGCTGGGTGAACCTTGGCTGAGCTGCCGCGGTCAACCCCGAGAGCGCCACTGCGATGCACGTCGCCATGACCTTGCTCGCCATGATCGACTCCATGTCTCCTGAGGCCCGTGGATAGGCTTTCTCAGCCGGCGGTGATTTGCAAGACCAAAGGGAAAGGCCAGGGCGGCGTTGCGCTCAGGGGCCGACATGACAACGTGGATGTCGTGTCTCGGTGGCGGTGCGTTTTTGCAATGTCGCGGGTTGAGCACTATAATCCGCCCGCAACTGGTACAGGCCGGGGCGGCTGGCAGGGCGGTCGGACGGGAAGCGGAGGGGCTCCTGGCCGCGCCGGCCGGGGCCGGTCCGGCCAAGAAGGGCTCGGTATGGAATTTCAGGCCGTCAAGGGCACGCGGGACTTCTATCCGGAGCAGATGGCCCTGCGCAACTGGCTGACGGAGACCTGGCGGAGGGTCTCCATCCGCAATGGGTTCGTCGAGTTCGACGCGCCCATCATCGAGTACCTGGACCTGTTCCGCGTCAAGAGCGGCGATGAGATCGTCTCGCAACTCTTCAGCTTCACCGATCGCGGCGGGCGCGAATTGGCACTCCGCCCGGAGATCACCCCCACACTGGCGCGCATGGTCAACGCCCGCATCCACTCGCTGCCCAGGCCCATCAAGTGGTTCTCCATCCCCCGGCTCTTCCGGGCGGAGAATCCGCAGCGAGGCCGGCTGCGGGAGTTCTTCCAGTGGAATGTGGACATCATCGGCAGTGGCGAGACCCTCGCTGATGCGGAGTGCATCTTCACGGCGGTGGACCTGCTGGCGGAGGTGGGGCTGACGCCGCAGGACGTGGCGGTTCGCATTGGTTCCCGGCCGCTGACGGTGGCGGCCCTGCGGCGAGTCGGCGTGCAGGAGGCCGGCATGGAAGCCGCCCTTGCAGCCCTCGACAAGCGACCGAACCTTTCGGCCGAGGACTTCGCCCGCCTGGCGGCCGAGGCCGGCATCGCGCCTGAGGGCTTGGCCCAATTGTGTGCCTTCCAGGATGCCGGGGACCTCCAGGCTGCCGCCGAGGCCCTGGGCGGCGGGAAGGAGGTCGAAGAGGAGACCGCCAAGCTCAGGGCCTTGATGGAACAGCTCGGCCACATGGGTGCGGGGGAGTACTGCCGGCTGGACCTGCGGATCGTCCGCGGGCTGGCCTACTATACGGGCGTGGTGTACGAGATACACGATGCCGGCGGCCGTCTGCGGGCCATCGCTGGCGGGGGGCGGTACGACAACTTGCTGGAGGTGCTCGGCGGCCCGGAGGTCGGCGCCACCGGCTTCGGCATGGGCGACGTGGTGCTGACCATACTGCTGGCCGAGAAGCACAAGTTGCCCGACGTGAGCGCCAGGCTGGACTGTTTCGTGGTAAGCGCGGCACCGGGACTGGGACCGGCCGTGCTGGAGGTGGTCGGGGCGCTGCGCAGGCGGGGCGTGGTGGCTGATTACTCGTTCAAGCGGACCAGCCTGAGCAGGCAGCTCAAGGAGGCCAACCGGCGGCGGGCAGACTATGCCGTCATCGTCCGCGCCGACGGCTTGGCCGTGAAGGACCTGCGCACGGGCCAGCAGAGGGAAGTATGTCGGGAAGAGCTCCTGGCCGACCCGGGGCGGCATCTGAGTTGAGTCCGCCCGTGGTGGGCCGGGATGGGTAACTCGCCGCCGCAGTGGCCTGTGGGTGGTCGCGAGGGTGCGGCACCAGAGGGGCATGATGGGCCGGCGCAGCGTACATTACGAGGCTGCCTTCGAGTCCTACCTTCAGGCGCGCGGTTGGCCCTACGTGGTGGTGGACGAGGCGCGCAAGGCCGTCTTCGCCGACGTTGCCATCAAGAGCTTTGATTTCCTGGTGTACTCTCAGGCCGGGCCGAATCTGCTGGTCGATGTCAAGGGCAGGAAATTTCCTGACAGCCGCCGGCCGGCTGCCGGGAGGTCCCGCGCGTGGGAGAACTGGGTCACGCGCGAGGACGTCGAATCGCTCCAGGAGTGGCAGAACATCTTCGGGGAGGGCTTTCGGGCGGTCTTCGTCTTCGCGTACTGGCTCCAAGGGCCGCCCAGTCGGGCGCCGTTTGAGGACGTGCACTTTTTCCGGAAACGTCATTATGCCTTCCCGGCCATCGCGCTGGACGAGTACGTGGCTGCCATGCGGCCACGCAGCGCGAGGTGGCAGACGGTCTCTATTCCCGCCAGGGTCTTCCATGAGCGAGCGACCGACCTGAGCCGTTTGCTGTGAGGCGGCGGCGAGGCTTGCACCCGCTCCGGGCTGCGAGGTAGAATCAGGGTCGAACCATGAGCGGATTGAGAGCGTTGATTGCGGTTTTCCTGGTGCTGGCGCCGGGGCTTGCCGCGTTGGCCGACGACGGGTTTTCTCCTCCCGAGCCCCGCTCGGCCAGGTTGTGGCAGGCCTACGTGGCGGCCATCGTGGCCGTCCTCGCCATCTGCGTGCTGGGCTTCAAGAACGCCAAGCGGACGCACCTGGACTGAAAGACTCTCATACGTGTCCATGCATACCAGCCTTGGACCGGGTGGCCCGGCAGATTATCGGACGTGCCCGCCCGGTGAATTGTGTGACTTCGGCAGCAAGGAGGTGCCCGCATGAAACAGTTCATCATCGTGGCCCTGGTGTGCATCAACGCTGCACTCATAGTGGCGTTGGTCTTCGGGGCGGCCAACCAAAAGGCCTACGGCCAGTTGCTGGGCTCCAACTACCTGGTCATCACCGGCCAGGTCTCCAGCGACGACGACGCCGTGTGGATCCTCAACCTGGCCCAGCGGCGCCTGGCGGCCCTGCGCTGGAACAAGACCACCAAGCGGCTGATCGGCATTGGCCCCGGGGGCGGCCGTGACCTGCGGCGTGACTTCGGCCGGCGCAGCAGCGACTAGACGTCCCTGGAGGTACTACCATGAACGACACCCGCAACATTACCATAGCCGTCCTGTGCGTCACGGCCACCATCCTGGCCGTCGCCCTGATCCTGATGCACCTCTCGACCGAGGCCTGCGCGGATACGCCCGTGGCCGGGGGGGACTACATCATGGTCACCGGCGCCTACTCCAGCGCCGTGGACATCCTGTACGTCGTGGACCAGCGTCAGGGCAAGCTCAACGCCTACGCCGTGGACCGCACGCGCAACCGTTTCGAGCCGCGGGAACAGATCGACCTGCGAAAGCTCTTCCGCACCAGCCGGTAGGGCGGCAGTCCCAGACAGACCCAACGGGCCTCCTGAGCCACAATAACGCGGTGCCAGGGCTCAGGACTGGCGGAGCGCAACATAACATATATTATCGGACCTCAGGACTGGGGGTTCGCAGGTAAGTGGCTGGCGGCGGGCTGCCCGCAGCGGGTTGGCCGGGTTGGCCACAGCGGCCGGTTGCAGTTCGGATGGCCCTAGCGGGCTTGGCGGCCGGCGGGGTCGGTCAGGCGGCGGGCTCTGCCTCGAGGCGTTCGCGGACGTATTGCAGGACGCAGGAGGCGTCAATACGGTCCTGGCGGAGTGAGTCGCGGTCGCGGATGGTGA
>MVCS01000131.1 GCA_002049885.1 Planctomycetales bacterium 4484_123
CCGGACTTTCCATGGACCAGATGATAACAGAGCCAAGGGACGAGAACGACACCCGCCCCCCGCGGAGGTCAGTCGCCGCAGACTCCGCGAAGAGACGGTCTTGCTGCCCCAGACAGTCCCGGCTTGCGCGCAGGAGCTGCTACTGGAGATAGACCTCCGCGATCGTCCAGCGCCCCGGTCCGGGGACGACACATCGGAGGCGGACGTAGCGCGCCAGGACCACCTCCGGCAGGCACAGCACGGTAACGCGCCGGGTCCCGGCGGCGGCATAGCGCCGGCGCCACCTGGTGCCGTCCACGCTGGTATCCAGGGCGACCAGCCGGCAGTGGCCTCCGGCGGCCGCACCGTGGTCGATGATGACGGACTGGAAGACGCAAGGCTCCTTGAGGTCGATGATCAGGTGGGCGTCGAGCTGGTCCCGGGCGGCCCGGGCGGCGGTGACGAGGTCGCCGTCCACGGCCAGGGCGGGTCCGGCGAGGGTGCCGCTCAGGACCCAGCGCCGCCGGGGCGTGATGCTGGGGCCGAGGTACCCGCCGGCACTGGGGGCATACAGTGGTACCGGACCGCAGCCGGCCAAGGGGATCGCACAGCCGAGAAACCACGCCCACAAGCCCTTCATGCCGGCGGCATTATAGTCCACCGGGCGGCCGATGAGAAGCCGTTCGCGCCAGGCCAACTGTCCCAAAACCTGCCGGCCGCAAGGCCTTGGGGGCTAAAGGCTAAGAATACCCGAACAGGCCCGGCCCCCAGGCGTAGTATTAATGGGCCAGCGGTACCCGGAGCCTCACAGAGAGCCGACAGACAAGGGGCATTGGGCCATGACTACCAAAGCACGCACTGCCAAGAGGCGGCCGGCGGGGCGGAAACACGAGCCGCACTTCGCCGCCGGCGGGGGCGAGGAATTTCGCGTCCCGCCGTCCGACAGCACGCCCAAACGCGTGTTCGTCATCTGCCACTATTGCGGCTACAGCCCCGAGGGCGACGTGCCCGAAAGCGGCGCGTGCCCCAAGTGCGGCCGATATAGCTGGGAACGATTCGCTCTGGCCGAGCCGCTGGTGCCCAAGCACATGAAATGACCCCGGTCCGCCCAGGACCGGGCAGACGGCTGAGGTGCCTACCGACCCGAGCGGGAGCCTCTGGACGGCACGCTCGGGTCGCCCTTCGCGCCCCGGGCCGAGAACAGAATCGCATACAGCCCCACGATGCACAGCCCCTTGAGAATCGCCAACGACCAACCCGGCCGACCATCGGCGACGACGAAAAAGTCAGTTACCCCATACGCCCCCAGGACCAGGGCAAAGGCGTTCAGCAGCCCCGGCCGGCGGGCCCGGGCCGAGAGCGCCGCGAGCACCGCGGCCGCGCCGATCCAGACCCACGGCAGCACTATCAAGACCACTTCCAGGGCTCTGTCATACGAACGCATGGACCACCTGCCCCGATGAGCATAACCCGGCACCCAGGACGCCGAAAGCCCCCGGCACGGCCCTTGTGTGCCGGCGAGGCCAACCTTACAGTGAGGCCATGGTCGCAGGTTACCGGCTGGCGATGAACTGGGGCGTGCTGCTGGCCCTGATAGGCGCGATGTGGGTCCTCATGGCCCTGCATACGGGACTGTCCATGCGCCGCCTGGGCCGGCGCTGGTGGGTGTGGTTCGCCATCTGCCTGTTCTGCACGGCCATCCCCGCGGCGGTGGTCTCCTACCTCGATCACCTCCGCCAACTGCGGCAGGGATGGAAAACGGCCGCCAGGAACGGCCGCAACAGCTAGAGCCCAAGTAGTCCCTCAGCCCCGCCCGCCGGCCAGGAACCTGGTTCCTTCTCCTGAAGGTCGAAGCATGCACGCAGTCATCATTGCCGTCGGGGACGAACTGACCAGCGGAGCGGTCGTGGACACCAACAGCGCCTACCTGGCAGCCAGGCTGGGCGAGCTGGGCATCGAGACCGTCCGCCACGAGACCGTCGGCGATGACGTGCCCGCCCTCATCGAGGCCATCAGCCGGGCCGCGGCCCAGGCGGAACTGGTCATCATCACCGGCGGGCTGGGCCCGACCCCGGACGACCTGACCCGGCAAGCCCTGGCGTCGGCACTGGGCACCAAGCTCGTTGAGGACCCCCGCCAGGCGAGGCGCATCGAGGAGTTCTTCAGTCGTCGCGGCCGGCAGATGAAACCCTCCAACCGCGCCCAGGCCCTGGTGCCACGCGGGGCCGAGGCCATCGACAACGACTGCGGCACGGCCCCGGGCCTGACCGCGACCGTCGGCAAGGCGAGGCTCTTCGTTCTGCCCGGGCCACCCCATGAAATGCGGCAGATGTTCACCTTGCGCGTGCTGCCGGAACTGTCCGCCGAGACCGCCCTCGCCACCCGCCTGGTCCACACCTTCGGCGCCGGCGAATCGGACGTGGCCGAGGCCATCGCCGACCTCATGGACCGCCGCGCCAACCCGCGACTCGGCACGACCGCCCAGGCCGGCGTGGTGACCGTCCGCATCACCGCCCGCGGCCCGGACGCCCAGGCCGCCGAACGGCTCGCCGAAAAGACCGCCGAGCTGGTCAGGGCCCGCCTGGGCGAACTGGCCTTCGGCGCCGACGGGGAGACCCTCCCGGCCGTGGTCGGGTCTCTGCTTCGCTCGGCCGGCCAGACCCTGGCGGTGGCCGAGTCCTGCACCGGCGGACTGCTGGGGGCGCTGCTGACCGAGACGCCCGGGGCCAGCGAATACTTCCTCGGCGGCGTCGTCGCCTACGCCAACGAGGCCAAGGCCTGCCTGCTGGACGTCCCGCAGGAGATGCTCCTGGCCCACGGGGCGGTCAGCGAGCCGGTGGCAGAGCACATGGCCGCCGGTGCGCGACGGTGCTTCGGCGCCGAGTGGGGCATTGGTCTGACCGGCATCGCCGGTCCGACCGGGGGATCGAAGGAAAAGCCCCTGGGGCTGGTGTACATCGCGGTAGCCGGCCCCCGGGCCGGGGCGGTGCACCGCCATGTCTTTCCCGGCACGCGCGAGGTCGTCCGCCGCCGGGCGGCCCTGGCTGCCCTGAACCACCTGCGTCTGGCCCTGAAACGGCCCTGAGCCACGCCGCCGCCCCCGGCCAACGCCAAGACCCACGCCGGCGCCTGGCCCGTACGTCGCCAGCCGATAGGGTATTTTGAGGAACTCCAATGCACTATTCCTGCATTTTTGCGATTGCCCGGCCGTGGCCCGACAGGTAGGATGTGGGGATGTTGGCTGCGCGAGGAGAAGGGCTCAGGAAGGTGAGTGCTGACGGCGAGGACAGTGAGGTCATGACGCTGGCCGAGGTGGCCGGGTACCTCCACCTGGCCGAGCGCACCGTGCTTCGGATGGCCCAGCGCGGGGAGATACCCGCGGCCAAGGTGGCCAACCAGTGGCGCTTCATGCGTTCGCTGGTACGCGACTGGCTGGCCGCCAAGATGCAGATGCCGGCCCTGCGCGCCGGGCCGAGCGACTGTGATGACGGCCCGCTGGCCCTGGGCGAGATCCTCCGGCCGGAGCTGATGAGCCTGGGCCTCCGGCCCGGTCCGAAGCCCGTCATCCTTCGCCAACTGGTCGCGCCGCTGGTGGAGGCCGGCTTCGCGCGCTATCCCAGCCGGTTGCTGGCCGGCTTGATGGAGCGCGAGGAGATGATGACCACGGGCATCGGCAACGGCGTCGCCGTTCCCCACCTTCGCCGGCCGGTGCCGGGGATGTTCTCCACCCCGGCCGTCGCCGTGGGAACCTGCCCCCAGGGGACGGATTTCGCCGCCATCGACGGCCAGCCGGTGCACACCTTCTTCCTGATCTGCGCCACCCGCGAAGACATCCACCTGGAACTCATGGCGAGGGTATCCTGGCTGTCCCGCCAGGGCATCGCCGAAGAACTCAAAGACGCCCGCTCCGCCCAGGAGGCCGCCACGATCATCCTCCAGGCGGTGGAGATGGCCGGCAGGGGCAGACCATGAACGTCAAACCGCGCCGTAACGGCCGGCGGAGGCCGGCACGAGGGCAGCCCGCCCGGCGGGCCGGCTGGAGACTCCCCGGCCGGGGCACCGGCCCGCAGCGACCGCCGAACCGAAACCCCAGAGAAGGCGAAGTCCGCCAAGACGTGAGGAACGGACAATGAAGCTTCATCAGTATCTCAGCGAAGAGCGCATTCGCATTCGGCTCGAGAGCCGCCAGAAGGAACAGGTCATTGCCGAACTGGCCGAGCCGCTGAGGGAGCACCCGGCCATGGAGGACTTCCAGAAGTTCCTGGCGGACGTGCTGTCGCGGGAACAGGAAAGCACGACCGGCATCGGCGGGGGCGTGGCCATCCCCCACGCCCGCACCGACAGCGTAAAGGACTTCGTGGCCGCGGTCGGCCTGGCCCCGGAGGGCATAGACTTCCAGGCCGTCGATGGCCAGCCCGTCAAACTCATCGTCCTCATGGGCGTGCCCTCCCACAAGGTCAACGGATACCTGAAGCTGCTGGCCCACCTGAGCCTGCTGTTCAAGCAGCGCGACTTCACCCGGAACCTGCTGGAGGCGCCCGATCCGGCGGCGGCGATCGAAACCTTCAAGCGGTACGAGCAGTAGCACTCCCGCCCGCTGACCATGACAGGTGGAAGAAGGCCACCAATGCAGAAGTCTTTCATCTGGCTGCCAGCCCTGGCACTGCTGGTCGCGTTGAGCGCCTGGCCGGCCCGGACGACGGCCCAGCAGGCCGTCACGAACGCCGAGGCCGCCGGCGGGCAGGGACCGACCGCCACAGCCAGCAGCCGGCCCGGCGGGCATCGCCTCGGGGCGGCTGAGGCCCTCCTGGACCGCATCTACGACGCCCTCCACGCCGTCGAGAACTGGCTGGTGGTGGGCGTGGTGTTGCTGCTGGGCCGGCTGGGCGGAAAGCTCACCTCGCGCCTGCGGACGCCCATGGTCGTGGGCTACCTGCTCGTCGGCGTGGTCCTGGGGCGCTCGGCACTGAACATCATCAGCAGCGAATCCACTCACCGGCTGGAACTGGTCACGGACCTGGGGCTGGGCATCGTGGCCTTCATGATAGGCACCGAGCTGTCGCGGAGGGTGATCCGAAGGCTCGGCCGGAAGCTCATCATCATCATGGTCTCGGAGTCGGTGATGGCCTTCGTCGTGGTGGCCGTGCTGGTCTGGAGCCTGTCCGGCTGGCTGCTGCCGGCGGCGGGCCTGGCCGCCGCCGGGGCCCTCATCCTCGGCGCCATGGCCCCTGCCAGCGCCCCGGCCATGCCTTCGCCATCATGATCTACGCCTTCGCGGCGGCCATCGCCAAGGTCATGCTCAGCGCCAGGCACGTGAGCTTCGCCTCCGTCATGGGCGGGCCCTGCCTGGAGATACTCGGCGGGCTGGCGGTGGGAGCGGCCGTCGGCGTGATGCTCCACGCCCTCATCCGCCGCAGCCGGGACCGGGCCGACGTGCTCGTGTACGCCCTGGGGGCGATCCTGCTGGCCACGGGGCTGGCCAACGCCATGGGTCTGTCGCTCATCCTGGCCAACCTCGCCGTGGGAGCCATGGTGGCCAACATATCGGCCCGCGCCGCCGAACGTGCCTACCGCACCGTGGAACAGATCACCGCCCCCATCTACGCCTTGTTCTTCGTGGTCGCCGGCGCCCACCTCGACCTGCGGCTCTTCGCGGCCCTCAGCCTGCTGGGAGTGGTGTACATCGTCGGCCGGTCGGCCGGACTCATCGGCGGGGCCTGGCTGGGAGCCACCCTCTCCAGGGCCGAGCCCAACGTCCGCCGCTACCTCGGACTGGGAATCCTCTCCCAGGCCGGCGTGGCCGTGGGCCTGGCCCTGACCGTGGCCAACCAGTTCCGAGCGCCCGAGTACGGCCCGCTGGGCAGGCAACTGGCCGCGATGACCATCAACACGATCGCCGCCACCACGATCGTCTTTGAGATCGTCGGACCCATCACCACCAAGATCGCCCTTTCCCGGGCCGGAGAGATCGGACAGGTCAAACAGACCCCAGGAGAGGCCTCATGAACCTACTCATTATCGCCATCGATGACCCGGGCCATCTGGACGACTTTCTGTCCGCCCTGGTGGAGCTCGACGTCGCCGGCCTGAGGGTCCTGGATTCCTTCTCCGTCATGGAGATGCTGGCCCGCGAGGCGCCCATCTTCGCCGGCCTGCGACAACTCATCACCCGCCCCAGGGGAGAGAGCAAAACCATCCTGGGACTCACCCAGGACGACGACATCCTCACCAGACTCGACGAGCTGCTGAAAAAGGTCGGCCTGGACTTCGACAGTTCCAGCGCCGGCTACGCCCTGCTGGTGCCCGTGAGCCAGTGGATCGGCCACCCCGATTTGGAAAACGACTCCTGAGTGCCCCCGCCGGTCGCCTACCGTCCGGCACCACCATATCGACCGGCCGGCGGGCCGGTGCCGTTCGACCCGGGCGGGCAAGGGCCCTCAACGGGCCAGCAGTCGGGCAGTCTCCTGGAGCTGGCTGATGATGGGCACGTCGTTGGGGCACTTGGGCAGGCACTGTCCGCAGCGCTTGCAGGCCAGGGCGGAGGCATCGCCGGAGCGCCTGCGCAGGCCGGCGAAGCGGGTGCGGGCGTAGCTCACCGCACCGAGGAACTTGGCCCGGTTGAGCAGCAGGAAGTTCTGGGGGATGTTCACACCGTGAGGGCAGGGCATGCAGTAGCCGCAGTAGGTACAGACTCGCTCGAATTGCCGCCGCGATGCGTTCGGCCATGACCCGCCGCTGGCGCCGGGTCATGTACGAGCGCCGGCTGGCGACGCGGACATTCTCGTCCACCTGCTCGGTGGTGGTCATGCCGGAAAGGGCCACACAGACCCCGGGCGTTGCCAGCACGAAGCGCAGGGCCACTTCCGGGGCGGAGCGGGCCCCCGGCAGCAACCGGGTGATGTTGGGCACGGTGATGGCCAGGCTGCCCCCGCCGAGCGGGTTCATCACCGCCACGCCCATGCCCTTGGATGCACCATGATCGATGGTCTCGGCCATGGTGGGATTGAACCAGTTGTAGCTCAGCAGCATCACCGAGAACTCGCCGGTGTCGATGAAGGCCCTGACGTTCTCGGGGGCATCGTGTGAGCTGAAGCCGCGGTGGCGGGGATGAGGCCTCGCTTGATGGCCCAGTCGGTGAAGCGGAAGAAGGCCTTGTGGCGCCTCTTGAACGCCTCCATGCGCATGGAGTGGAACAACAGGTAGTCGATGCAATCGACGCCGAGCTTTTCCAGGGCGGCCTCCAGCAGCCGCTTGAAGTAGTCCTGCTTCTCGGGGCGGTAGAAAGGCGTCTTGGTCTGCACATGGACGCGCTGGCCCCTCCAGCCTTTCAGCGCCCGGCCGACGGCCTCCTCGCTGAAACCGCGATGGTAGTCGTGATGGCTGTCGATGAAGTTGACGCCCGCCTGGAGGGCCCGTCGGATGACCTGGGTGGCGCGGGAGAAGTTCGGTCTGCCCCATGCGTCCTTGCCGCGGGTAGGCAGCCGCATGGCGCCGTAGCCCAGCACCGAGACCAGCGGACCTCCCTTGCCGTACGTACGATACTGCATGACGGAACCTGCCTCGCCGAGAACGACCCCGGCCAGGCAAGCGGCCGACCGCCAGGTCGCCCCCGGGCAGCATGGTCAATCAAGGTCGCTCAAATCAACCTCGCCGAGCGAGCCGACCACGCGGTCGGCCTGGGCCAGTGCCCGGCGCGGGTACGAATTGGTCACGGCAAGGACCTTGCAGCCGGCGGCCCGGGCGGCGGCGATGCCGGCTGGGGCGTCCTCGATGACCCACGTGCGGGCCGGGTCTATCGGCCGGGCCAGCCTCTCCCGCAGCAGCCTCAGGGTCAGCAGGTAGCCTTCCGGGTCGGGCTTGCCCCTGGCAACGTCCCTGGCAGCCACCAGCACGTGCACGAGGTCCAGGACCCCCACGGTCCGCGCGGCCAGTTCGATTTCGTCGCGCAGGGCACCGGAGCAGATGGCCAGACCCGCCCCGGCGGCCCGGACGGCCCGCATCAGCTCCACCGCCCCGGGCAGGGGCTGGATGGATTCGGCGATGGCCCGTTGCACCAGGGCGGTCTTCTCCGCGGTCATGGCGGCGATCTCCGCCTCGTCAACGTCCCTGCCGTTGTCGGCCAGCACTGCCGCAAAGCAGTCGTGGTCGTCGTAGCCGAGGTACTTGCCATAGTAGTCCTCGGTGGCCAGCTCCATGCCGCGCCGGGACAGCACCTCGCGGAAACAGGCCAGGTGGATGGGCTCGGAATCCACCACCACGCCGTCGAAATCGAAGATTACCGCATGCAGCATGTGTCTCTCCGCAGTCCAGCCCGGGCGGGAACGTCGCCGGACGGCAAGCCCCCTGTGGCCGGACGCCGCCGGTGAAGGTCGGATTCACGATGGACGCCGCTAAAGCCGCCCCGGCAGAAACGCGACCTCTCGGACACCCAATGCCCAATGTTCAACGCCTGGTGCCTCATGCCTCGTGCCTGATGTCTAGACTCTGAACAACGCGCCCAGCCGCTTGCCCAGCAGCAGGTTGGCCAGGACAAGGGTCACGGTGAGCAAGACCATACCGAAACTGCCCAGGGCCGCGGCGAGGTTGGTGGTGTCGGCCGGTCCGGCCAGCGTGTAGATGGCCTTGGTAATCGGATAGTACTGGGAGGTCTGGGCCAGGATGAGTGAATCGGAGACCTCCAGCATGGCGAAGCTGAAGGCAAGCATGGCCCCGGCCAGGACGTTGGCTGAGATCAGCGGGACGGTGATCCTCAGGACGCTCTTGAGGGGAGTGGCGCCGAGGTTCCTGGCCGCCTCTTCGAGGGTCTCGGAGGTCTGCTGCAGGCCCGCGGAGATGGAGCGGACCATGTACGGCAGGCGGCGGACGCTGTAGGCGACGATGAGAATCAGGGCAGGGTTCCTGGTCGGTCCGATGGCCTCCAGGGGCCCGCCGGGGCGCGTCAGGGCGACGTAGCCGGAGGCGATGACCAGGCCGGGAACGGCCAGGGGCAGCATGGCCATGGAGTCCAGCAGGCCCTTGCCACGGACCTTCAGCCGAACCACCAGATACGCCACCGCCAGGCCCAGGACCAGGTCGATGACGGTGGCGGCGGAGGCGTACTGGAGCGAGTTGATGATGCTCTGCCACGTCTCAGACCGCGTGAAGACGCCGTGGATGTGGCGCAGGGTGTAGCTGGTCGGCAGGATGGTCCCGCTCCAGCGCTCCGCGAAGGACATCAACACCACGCCGACGTGAGGCAGCACGGCCAGCATCGTCACCGCCCCGAAGGCCAGCCAGATGCCCGCAGTGGCCAGCGGACCGGCCCTGCGCACCGTCGCCGCCACGCCCCGGCCCACCGTGGCCGCCGCCGACCGGCCGAAGAGCACCCTGCCCAGGGCGTACAGGCCGGCACTGGCCGAGAGCATCACGAAGACCATGGAGAAGACCCTGGGTGAGGTCTCCGTTACTTGCAGGCCGTTGTAGATCTGCACCGGCAGCACGTCGCGGTAGCCGATCATCAGCGGGGTGCCCAGTTCGGTGAAGCTCCAGATGAAGACGATGGTCCCGCCGGCGAACAGCCCCGGGCGGATCAGCGGCATGGTGACCTTCCAGAAGGTCCGCCAGCGCGACGCCCCCAGGTTGCGGGCGGCCTCCACCATGGTCGGGTCCACGTTGGCCAGCGCAGCCGAGGCGTTCAGGAACATGATGGGATACAGGTGCAGGACCTCCAGGATGACCACCATCGCCAGCCCCCCGCCACGCCAGTCAACCTTGCCCAAGCCCAGGGACGCCAGGATGAGGTTGACCGAACCGCCCTCCTGGGCCAGCAGCTTCTCCATCGCCAGGGCGCCCACGAAGGGCGGGAGGATCAGCGGGACCATCAGCAGGGCCGTGACCACGCCCTTGCCGCGGAAGTCGAACTGGTGGGCAAGCACCGCCAGCGGCAGGGCCAGCACGAAGACGCCCGCGGTCGTGGCACAGGCGATCTTCACGGCGTTGATCAGGCCGCGCCTGGCGGCCAGGTCGGTAAAGACGCGAACCACCCAGAAGGTCGTCGGCCTGCCGGCGTCGAAGAAGCCCGCACCGATCGCCAGGGCGATGGGCACTATCAGAAAGCACAATAGAAAGGCCCCGCACAGGCCCGCCAGGACGTATCGGCGCCAATACCTCATGGAACGCTATCACTAACCGCTGGACCGCCGCCGGTAAAGCCCGGACCGCTGCGAGCCGGCCCGCGTCGAACCCCCCGGCCG
>MVCS01000132.1 GCA_002049885.1 Planctomycetales bacterium 4484_123
AAGGGCTTCCGGGCGGTGGTGGGCCTGATCGTGGGGGCCGTGGCGTACTTTCTGGTGGCCAGCGCCGTGGCCGACGCCTACGCGGTGAGCCGCGCGGAGAGCTTCAAGGCCGCCGACCTGACCGGGGCGGTGGTGAAGGTCATCATCGCCGCCGCCGCCGGGTTCATCTACTACTTCGCCACCGTGCTGGGCTCGGGGGTGCGTCGGGTGCTGGAGCGCATCTTTTCCATCCCCGAACTCGTCAGGAAGCTGGCCTTCACCCTGGGGCTGCTGTGCATCTACCGCATCGGCTTCCACATCCCCCTGCCCGGGCTGAACCAGGAGGTCGTCCAGAGCTTCATGAGGCAGCAGGAGCAGGGGGCCTTCGGTCAGATGCTGGAGTACGTGGCGCTGTTCACCGGCGGAAACCTGCGGCGCTCCACGCTGTTCGGGCTGGGCATCATGCCCTACATCTCCGCCAGCATCATCTTCCAGCTCCTGGTGCCGGTGGTCCCGGCCCTGGAGAAACTTCAGAAGGAAGGCCAGGCGGGCTACAAGAAGATCCAGGAGTACACCCGCTACGCCACCGTGGCCCTGTGTCTGGTCCAGGCCAGCATGTGGATGGTCTTCCTGCACAATCAGCACCTGATCTACCCCAGCTTCGCGGGCTCACTGAAGATCATGCTGATGGGCGTCTTCGGGCTGACCACCGGCACGCTGTTCCTGATGTGGCTGGGCGAGCAGATCGACGAGTACGGCATCGGCAACGGCATCAGCCTGTTGATCATGGCCGGCATCGTGGCCCGGCTGCCGGTGGCCATCCAGCGGCTCATACAGAGCGCCTCCTTGAGGGTCACCAGCGCCGACAGCAGTGAGATCGGCCTGATAAAGATCGTGTTCCTGATAGCGGCCTTCGTCTTCGTGGTGGCCGGGTCCATCCTCATTTGCCAGGCCCAGCGGCGAATCCCCATCCAGCAGGCCAAGCACACCCGAGGCCGGCGGGTCTATGGCGGGCAGCGGCAGTACCTGCCCCTGCGGGTCAACCACGGCGGGGTGATGCCCATCATCTTTGCCTCCTCACTGCTGATCCTGCCCAACGCCTTGTTCCGGCGGCTGGCCGACTGGAGGCCCGGCAACAGCGTCCTGGCCCTGCTGGGGAAGGCCTTCAGCTATGGCGACCTGGTGTACAACCTGGCCTACGTGGCGCTGATCTTCTTCTTCGCGTACTTCTGGACGACAGTACAGTTTCGCCCCAAGGACATGTCCGACCAGTTGCGAGATTACGGCCACTTCATCCCGGGCCTGCGCCCGGGGAAGCGCACGGCCGACTACCTCGAAAGGGTCATGGAGCGGATCACATACTGCGGGGCTGGCTTCCTGGCCGTCATCGCGGTAATCCCGCAGGCGGTGGCCGCGGCCATGGGCATCCCCTTCGTCATCGCCAGTTTCCTGGGCGGCACGGCCCTGCTGATCATGGTGGCCGTGGCCCTTGACCTGGTTCAGCGGATCGAATCCAACCTGATCATGCGCAGCTACGGTGGCTTCCTCGGTGAAGGTGGCCGTATCAAGGGAAGCCGTGAATGAGGGTGTGCGGACAGGCGAGCCGCCGTTGCCCGGCCGGCCTCGGGGCCGTCGGCCTGCCGGGGCCTGTGCGGCGGGCGCTGGCGGGCACTGCCGGCGGGGCCGTCCGATGTGGTTTGAAAAGTGAAACGTGCAGCGGCGGGCACGGGCGCCCCGGCAGGGGTGCAAGGTGTGGCGGAAGACGTGGCAATCAAGCTCAAATCCGGGCGTGAGATCGAGCTGATGCGCCGGGCTGGAGCCGTCGTCCGCGAGGTGCTCCAGCGCCTGGGCGAGATGGTGGCGCCGGGCGTGACCACCGCGGAGCTGGATGCCGAGGCCGAACGCCTGACCCACGAGCTGGGTGGCGAAGCCCTGTTCAAGGGCGTGCCCGGCCGCGGCGGGCCGTTCCCGGGAACCATCTGCGCGTCCATCGACGAGCAGGTGGTGCACGGCATACCCTCGGAGAGGCCCATCGGCCCCGGACAGATCGTCAGCATCGACTACGGCTGCCGGCTGGACGGCTACTGTGCCGACGCTGCGGCGACCTTCATGGTCGCGCCCGTGCCGGCCCGCGTAGAGGAGTTGGTGGCGACCACGCGGCGGGTCCTGGAGATCGCCGTGGAGATGGCCAGGCCCGGCATCCTGTGGAGCCGGATCGCCGCGGAGATGGAAAAGTACGCCTCCAGTCGCGGCTTCGCCGTGGTCCGGGAGTTCGTCGGGCACGGCATCGGAAGAGACATGCACGAGGACCCCAAGGTCCCCAACCTGGTCAGCGAGGAACTGCTGAAACGGGACATCTTGTTGGAAGAAGGGCTGGTCATTGCCGTCGAGCCCATGATCAACATGGGCACGCACGAGGTGGTGCTGGCACCGGACGGGTGGACGGTGGTCACCCGCGACCGGAAGCCCTCAGCCCATTTTGAGCACACCCTGGCGGTGGTCGCCGGCGGGGTGGAGGTGCTGACCGCCTGAGGTTTCCGAGGAAGGTGTGGTCATGAAGGTCAAGAGTTCGGTGCGAAGGCGCTGCGAGAACTGCCGCATCGTGCGGCGCAAAGGGGTCGTGCGGGTGATCTGTTCCGACCCCAAGCACAAGCAGCGGCAGGGCTGACAGCCCCCGGAAAGGGTCAGGACGATGCCACGTATTGTGGGTGTGGACATACCCAACGACAAGCCGGCGTTCGTCGCGCTGCGCTACATCTACGGCATCGGGCCGACGCGGGCCTTGGAGGTCTGCAGCAAGGCGGAGATCGACCCGAAGGTACATGCCGGCAAGCTCACCGAAGAGGAGCTCCGGCGCATCGCCACGGTGCTGGATGCCGAGTATGTCATCGAGGGCCAGCTTCGCCGGCAGGTGCAGCAGAACATCGCCCGCCTGCGCGACATCCAATGTTACCGCGGGCTGCGGCACCGCCGCGGGCTGCCCGTCCGCGGCCAGCGGACCAAGACCAACGCCCGCACCCGCAAGGGCCCGCGGAAGACCGTGGCCGGCAAGAGGTCGGTCAAGGAAATGCGGTAAGACAGCACTAGAACGGATCGGGTGACAATGGCCAGTTCACGCAGGAGACCGCGACGCGGCGTCAGCAAGGCCATAGTGCACGTCAAGGCCACCTTCAACAACACGCTGGTGACCTTCACGGACAGCAACGGCAACGTGCTGTGTCAGGCCTCTGCCGGCACGGTCGGCTTCAAGGGCTCGCGCAAGAGCACGCCTTTTGCCGCCCAGCGGGCCGCAGAACAGGCCGCGTACAAGGCCAAGAGGATGGGTGTCACGGAAGTCGAGGTGCGGGTCAAGGGCCCGGGCTCCGGCCGGGAAAGCGCCGTCACCGCCCTCCAGGGCGCCGGCATCCGCGTTACCGCCATCCAGGACGTCACCCCCATCCCGCATGACGGCTGCCGGCCTCGGAAAAAGAGGCGGGTGTGAGGATGCCCTCTGCCTGGCGGCCGCTGGAGCTCGGGCCCCGGCCGGCTCGTGACCTCCCCGGCGGGGCGGTGGCGGAGGCGTGCGGCGGGCTGGGCAGTCCCGGCCCGTGCGTCGGCACCGATGGCCTGGGGCCTTCGAGCGTGGGCATACGGACGTTGGATATGGACTTCGGGATTTCGGCTGTGGAACTTCGAGTTTGAGATCATGGGACGCTATACAGGACCCTCTTGCAGGTTGTGTCGCCGTCAGGGCGTGAAGCTGATGCTCAAGGGCGCGCGCTGCGAAAGCGCCAAGTGCCCGCTGGAACGTCAGTGGCGGAACAATCCTCCGGGCATGCACAGTTGGCGTCGGGGCCGGCCCAGCGAGTACGGCATCCGCCTGCGCGAAAAGCAGAAGGTCAAGCGCTTCTACGGCGTGTACGAGCGGCAGTTCATGCGCTACTTCCGCCAGGCCGAACGCCAGAAGGCCAACACCGGGGCGGCCCTGTTGAGCCTGCTGGAGCGGCGGCTGGACAACGTGGTTTACAAGCTGGGCTTTGCCCCCTCCCGGGCGGCGGCGAGGTTGACCATCACCCATGGGCACATCTATGTCAATGGCCGGCGGATGGGGATTCCCTCCTACCTGGTCAAGCCCGGGGACAAGATTTCCGTCAAGCCCAGCGAGAAGTCGGTGAAGCTGGTTCGGGCCCGGTTGGAGGAGCTGGGCGAGCCGCAGTTGCAGAACTGGCTTAGCCTGGACATGGCCAAGCTGGAGGGCACGGTGCTGGCCATGCCTACCCGCGACGACGTGATGATCCCCGTGGAAGAGAACCTGATCGTGGAGCTGTGCAGTCGATGACCGCCCCCGGGCATCTCCCGGATGGCGGCGTTGAAGGCTTATTCGGAGGCTAGGGTCAATGCGAATACGGTGGCGTGGCCTGGAACTGCCGACTCGGGTGACATCGGACCCCGACCTTTCCACCCCGACCTATGGGCGGTTCATCATCGAGCCCTTTGAGCGGGGCTTCGGGACCACTGTGGGCAACTCGTTGCGGCGGATTCTGCTCAGTTCGCTCGAGGGCGCCGCCGTGACCAGCCTGAAGATCGCCGGCGTCCAGCACGAGTTCAGCTCCATTCCCGGCGTGCTGGAGGACGTCACGGAGATCGTGCTCAACGTCAAGAGCCTCATCGTCAAGTCGCACGCCGATTCGCCCAAGACGATGAGTGTCCACGGGGCCGTGGCCGGCCCCATCACCGCGGACATGATCGAGGCTGACCCGGCCATCGAGATCATCAACCGCGACCTGGTGCTGGCCACGCTGACCGACAACGTGGCCTTCGACATGGAGATGGTGGTGGAGACCGGCCGGGGGTTCGTCCCCGCCGAGGAGCACATCAGCCCCGACGCCGACCAGGACATAGGGCGGATCTACATCGACGCGGTCTTTTCCCCCGTCACCCGCGTGCGCTACTCCACGGAGGACACGCGGGTCGGACAGCGGACGAATTACGACCGGCTCATCCTGGAGATCTGGACCAACGGCACGGTGATGCCGGAGATGGCCATGGTCGAAGCGGCCAAGATACTGCGGAAGCACCTGAACCCGTTCGTGCAGTATTTCGAACTGGGCGAGGCCATAGCCGACACCGGCCAGGCCGAGGCCGAGGCCGACATGGACGCCGAGCTGCGCAAGAAACTCAGCATGGAGATTCACGAACTCGAGCTTTCCGTGCGGGCCAACAACTGCCTGGACTCGGCCAAGATCCGCACCGTCGGCGAGTGGTAGGGCCTCGGCTCATCGCCGGGCCATGCGCCGCAACCTGGCGGCGTCACTGTTCGAGCACGGCGCCATCCGCACCACGCCGGCGAAGGCCAAGGACGTGCGCCGGTTCGTGGAACGATTGATCACCATCGCCCGCCGGGGCACGTTGCACGCCCGGCGTCGGGTCATCGCCCTGCTTGGCGACAGGCAGATGGTGGATGAGGAGAACCCCCGGGAGCTGGCCAAGCAAACGGTGATACAGAAGCTCTTCGAGGACATCGCCCCCCGCTATGCCGACCGGCCCGGGGGTTATACCCGCCTCATTCGCCTGCCCGAGCGGCGCATCGGAGATGGCGGCGAGCAGGTGCGGGCTTTACACCATCTTAGAGCTGGTGTTAAAGCAAGGAGCGCGCCTCGCGAAAC
>MVCS01000133.1 GCA_002049885.1 Planctomycetales bacterium 4484_123
GCCGCCAAGGACGAACAGGCCAACATCGGCCGGTGCGTCAGGACCCTGCTGGAGCAGGACTATCCCGACTTCGAGGTCATCGTGGTCAACGACCGCAGCACCGACGAGACCGCCGAGATCGTCCAGCGGCTGGCGGAGGAGGACCGGCGGCTCCGGCTGATAAACGTGGGGGAACTTCCCGCCGGGTGGTGCGGAAAGAACCACGCCATGCACGTCGGCATAGCCCGGGCGCGGGGAGAGTACATCTGCATGATGGACGCCGACTGCCGACAGACCTCGCGCCACAGCCTCCGGGCGGCCGTTGCCTACGCCCTCGACAGCGGCACTGACCTGCTCTCGGTGCTGCCGAACCTGGAACTGGTGGGCTTCTGGGAGAACGTCGTCCAGCCGGTCTGCGGCGGCATCATGATGATCTGGTTCAGCCCCGAGAAGTCCGCGACAAGGTCAACGAGGACATGCACCTGGCGGCGCGGGTAAAGGCCGCCGGGCTGAAGCTGAGAGTCGTGCGCAACCGCGGGCTGTACCTCGTGCGGATGTACACCTCGCTGCGAGGCATCGTCCAGGGCTGGAGCCGGATCTTCTACGGCACCTTCCAGAGCGTCGGACGGGCCTGCGCATCCCTGGCGCTGCTGGTGGTAATGGGCCTGCTGCCCTACCTGAGCGCCACCTGGGCCCTGGCGGCCCTGGCCGTCGGCGGCGGCCCGAGGAGACTGATGTGGGCCTGCGCCGCGACGGCACTGGCGGCGGTGGGTGCACAACTCAGCGTCATCTGGCGCTTCTATCGCCTCGTCGGCGCCCGGCCCAGGACGTTCTGGACGTACCCCATAGGCTGCGCGGTGGCCATGGTGGCGCTGCTGGTGGCCCTGAGCAAGCTCCGGCCCGGGGCGGAAGTGACCTGGCGAAACACCACCTACACCCACGGCAAGTGACGCCGCCTACAACCCGCCGGCCACAGCCTGGCACAACAGCGAGTAGAATTCCGCCGGGTCCGGCTCGAACTCAATGGTGTGAGCGGCGTCCAGCTCGACCACGCGGGCCGAGTCGCCGGTGAGCCGCTCCACCAGCCGACGGGTGCGGTCGTTGTCGATGATGCGGTCGCGGCGCGCCAGCAGCAGTGTCGTCGGCACCGTCAGGGCCGAGGCCCTGGCCGCCCGGGCGATGATGCGGTCGAGCACGTGCGAGGCAACCATGAACCGGGCGGTGGCCCGCATCAGCCGATGGCGATCCCCGCGCAGGTAGTCGCGCATGGCCGGGTTGTCGGTGAACAGGGCGGGGTCGCTGAGGGGGATGTCGAAGTACCGCCGGGGGCTGCACAGCCAGCAGGCGGCCACGGCCAGGCGGGTCCAGGCCGACGGGCCGACCCTGGCGGCAAGCCCGGGGGCGACCAGCATCAGCGAGGCCGACCGCTGCGGAAAGCCCAACGCATAGGCGGTCAGCAGCTTGCCGCCCCAGCTCACGCCCAACAGCACCACCTTTGCAGCGCCGGTCGCCGCGGTGACGTACTCCACGGCGGCACGTACATCGTCGATGAGCTGACGGGCAGAGCGGGCGTCGCCTCTTGCCGCGCCCGCCTCCCCGCTGCCCCGGCGGACGACCTGGAACACTTCGTGCCCGCACCGGGCCAGCGCCTGGGCCGAACCGACGAACCAACCGGGATGTGACTGGATGCCGTGGGCGTACAGCACCGGCAGGCCGGCGGGGGCGGCGGGGACGTGGCGCAGCACGGCCGTGCGGTAGCCGTCCGGCAGCGTGAGCATCTCCCGGCGCAAGGCCACGTCGCCCGCCGGCGGCCGGGCCGGCCTAAGCGCCCCCAAGGCCCTCATAGCCTGTTCACTACTAAAGACCATCCCGCATCCCGCCGATTGCGGCGCACGTGGAGGAGATGCGCGCGATAACCAAAGGAGGCTCGACCTTCCCGCACCACGCCGCCAGCCGATGGCTGGAGCGACTGCGCAGTTGGGTGCGTGCGGCCAATCGCGACCGAGCCGCCCGCCGCACCCGCCGAGTGGTACTGCTGGTGATGGTATTGTGGATCCTCAACATATTCGATCTGGTGCTGACCCTCCTGGCACGCACGCACGAGCACTTCGAGGAGCTGAACCCGCTGGCCGCCCCGCTGCTGGACAATCCCGCAGCCCTGATCTGCTTCAAACTCGTGGTGGTGGCCTTGGCCTCGCTCATCCTGCTGCGCTTTCGCCGGCACCCGCTGACCGAGATAGGCTGCTGGGGCGCATCGGCAGCGTACTCGGCGCTGGCCGGCGTCTGGTGGCTGTATTACCTGCTTTGCTGAGGCCTGGCAACCGGGCCGGCCCATTTCGGCAACGCCCCGCCGCACGGGCCATCCCGCCAGCGGCGCCCGCTGGCCCCAGGCTCATCACAGCCTCGCCGCCGCGGTCACCGGCCTCGGCACGCCTCACCCGGCCCTCCGCCCGCTCAGCGGCGCCAGGGGCGTGCGATAGGCGGCCTGTTCCTCCGGGGCCTTGGCGTCGTACTCGAACGGCTTGCGACTCAGGCTCCGAGGCCGGCGCTGGCCGACGTTGACCAACAGGCCCAGGGCCACGGCGTTGACCAGCATACTCGAGCCGCCGAAGCTCACCAGCGGCAGCGTCATGCCGGTGATGGGCATCAGTCCGATGGTCATGCCGACGTTGATGAATATCTGCACGAAAAGCAGCGCCAGGACGCCCACGACCAGCAGCCTTCCGAACGGATCGCGCGTGATGGCGGCGATCTCTGCCCCGCAGACGAAGATGGCCGCGTAGATCAGCAGCACGCCGGCGCAGCCACGAAACCCCCACTGCCCGCCGATGACCGCGTAGATGAAGTCGGTATGGTCGTCCGGCAGCCACCAGATGTACAGATTCAGCGCCTCGGAAGTCTTGTTGCCGGTCAGCCCGCCGGAGCCCAGCACCATCATCGACTGGTGCAGTTGAAAGCCCTGGTCCCAGGCCACCTCCTCGTCGCCCTGGCGCAGCCAGCCCTCTATCCGACGCACCTGGTGGGGCTTCATGACGTCGCGGTCCAGCACCGGCAGGCGCCCCAGGGGGGCGGCCACGAAGGCATATCGCCTGCCGCCGATGCGGCAATGGAAGTAGGCCAGCGCCTCCCGGCTGGCCCCGGCCGGACCCGCGGCGTCCAGGTCGTAGGGCACGGGAAAGAACATCACCACCGCCGCCACCGCCGCCACCGCCAGCAGGTGCTTCATCCTCGCGCCAGCCATGAACAGCATGAAGAACAACGTCGGAAACAGCAGCAGCGTGGTGCCAAGGTCCGGCTCGATGAGGATCAGCGCCGCAGGCACCAGCGTCAGCAGAAACGGCGGGATGAGCCCGATAAGCCGACGGTAGTTCTCGCGGTAGCGCAGGTACCAGGCCAGGGCCAGGATGTAGGTCAGCTTGGCCAGCTCGGAGGGCTGGAACTGGAACTTCCACAGGCGGACCCAGCGGTGCGAACCGCGGACGGCCGGCAGCACCAGCACCAGCACCAGCAGGGCCAGGTTGAGCCCGAACAGTACATACGCCCAGCGGCCCACGCGCTGGAAGGGCACCACCGTGGCCGCCACGAAGCCCGCCAGCGCCACCGCTATCCACAGGCCCTGCCGCGCCGTCTTGCCCGCAAGGGCGCGCGGGTCGGCCAGCTCGGCGGTGCGCACCGCCAGCAGGCTGGTGGCCATCAGGGTCAGCATGGCCACGATGATGGGCCAACTCGTGGCACGCAAGTATGGCCGCAGCTTGTCGAACATTCCCATTCGAAACCGACTTCGCCCCCAGCACGGCAATGGGCACCGCGGGGCGGTGCGGTTCAGTCCAGGTATCCGCGCCTCCGGCATATGCGGACGACGTCGCGGGCGATGGGCCCGCAGGTGGGCCCGCCGGAGGCCTGGGCGTACTCCACTACGACGGCGAAGGCTATCCTGGGCTTGCGGTACGGGGCGAAGCCGGCGAACCAGGCCGTGTCCCCGCTGCGAACGACGCGGTCGCGGGAATCTATCCTGCCGTCGCCGTTGGAGTCCACCCGCCGCGGGGCGGTCTGGGCCGTGCCCGTCTTGCCGCATATTTCGATCTCCGGGTCGCGGGCGTACTTGTAGGCCGTGCCGGACGGCGAGTTGACCACACGATACATCCCCTCGGCCACCACGTGGACCTGCTCGGCCGATATGGGCAGCCGGCGGACCTGCTGGGCGCCGCTCAGCTCGCGGACCAGCAGCGGCGTGCGGAACTCACCGCCGCGGGCGATGGCGGCCATGGCGTTGGCCACATGCAACGGGGTGACGGCCACCCGGCCCTGCCCGGTGGCCAGATAGCGTGCCTCGCCCACGCCGGTAACCGTCGCCGGGTCCGGCAGGATGCCGGGGCGCTCTTCCGGCAGGCCCGTGCCCGGCACGTCGGCGAAGCCCATCAGTCGCAACCACCGCACCAGCCCCGGGAGGGTCAGCTTCTGGCCCAGTTTATAGAAGTACACGTTGCAACTGTGCTCCAGGGCGCCCACCACATTCAGCGGGCCGTGGCCGCGATGGTACCGCTTGTAAATCCAGCAGCGGAAGGCCGGGTAGGTGGGGCTGATGAGGTAGCCCGGACAGTTGAAGGTCGAACTCGGCGTGATCCTGCCGCTGGCCAGCCCGGCCATGGCCGCCAGCGGCTTGAAGGTCGAGCCCGGCGGGTAGCGCACCGCAACCGCCCGATTCCACAGGGGCAGGTCAACCTTATCAGCGGCCAGCTTGGGAAACTCCCGCCGGTAGCGGTTCAGGTCGTAAGTCGGCAGGGAGACCATCGCCAGCACCTCGCCGGTGGGCACGTCCAGCACCACGACGGCACCAGGCCGGCCCAGGCGAGCCGCCAGTTCCCGTTGGAGTTCCAGGTCCAGGGTAAGGTGCACGTCCTGGCCGGGTCTTGGCGGGACCTCCCTGACCACCTGTCCGGTCCGCCTCTTCCGCCAGTACCGGCCGCGGCGCCCGCGCAACAGCCGCTCGCAGGCCTTCTCCACCCCGCCCTTGCCGATGAGGTCCCCGGGCAGATAGCGCGCCAGCTCGGCCTGTAGGGAAAGCTCACCCGCGGGATTCAGGGCGGCCATCTCCTCCCGCGTGACCGGGCCGATTCGGCCGATGACATGACACGCCGTCGCCCCGGCCGGGTATCGCCGTCGGTGTGCCGGCCGCACCGAAGCCCCGACCATCTCCTTCAGCCGCAGTCGAATCGCCACCGCCTGGGCCTCGTCCAGGCCGGTGACGATGGGGTGGGGCATGTTCTCCTCGCGCACGGGCCCGCCGTGGCTGCGACGCCAGGCACGCACCCGGCGAACGGCATTCCGGGCGGCGCGGGCCATCTCGTTGCGGGTCGCGCCGGTCAACTGTTGGGCCAGCTCCCAGGTCCGCTTGACCCGCTGCCGATAGAGCTCCTCGGCCCGGGCCATGCTGACGCCCTCCTGCCGGCTGATACGGCGAA
>MVCS01000010.1 GCA_002049885.1 Planctomycetales bacterium 4484_123
GTCAGGCGGGTCTCATCGCCCAGGCGCATGACGTTGTCGCCGATGTTATTGGCAAGGTGAATGCTGAAATACTGGATGTAGTTGACGATGCCCGCGCCGGGCAGTTCGCCGCTGGTCGTGGTGTCCATGGGTTCGTCGGTCGCCTTCAGCAGGATCTGGGCGCCGGGCTCAAGGGTATAGTTGAAGCCGGCCAGTTTGTCCTGGAATTTCCCGCGGTCCCACCACCACTCCAGAGGTGCGGCGTGCGGGTCGAGGGCCCCGCCGGCCCTGATGGTCAGGTTGCCGATGTCCTCAATGGGCCAGCCGGTGGTGTTCAGCCTCGGCTGAAATGCCCCGCCCGCTTCGATGATGACAGTGGCGCTACGCAGGGCGGCGGGGGCGTTGATGTCCAGCACGCCGTTCTTCACGATCTCATAAGCCACCACCCTGCCCGAGCCCAGCATCTCAATGGGGTTATTGAACTCGTTGGAGAAGCCGACCATGTCGAACTCGAAGTCACCATCGCCCATCAGCTTGATGGTGTTTTTGCCGTCGGCGTTGACGATGGCGCCGTCGAAGATGAGATTGGACCCGGCCGTGGAGAGGAACATCGGCCCCAGCGTCCCGCCGGGGGTCTCGTCAACCTGGTGGAAGAAGACCAGCTCCCCTTGGGTGCAGGCCAGGCCGCGGAAGACGGTCCCGCCGCCGTCGCCCACCACAAGGTTCTGGTCCACGTCGCCTATCCACACGCCAAAGATGCCGTCGCCCGGGGCCAGGTAGCTGGGGTCGGGCACTCCCATGCCGCCGGGCAGGTCGGCTATGGTCCCGCTGATGATGGCGCCCTTGTGGCACTTGATGTTGCCGCCGTGCTCCCAATCGTAGTCGAACGTCGAGTCCAACCCGACGTCGGTGGCATCCATGGCCGCGCCGGGCCGCAGCTCCCACCTGGCGGTCTCCTCCGAGTTCAACATCAGCTTGCCGTTGGTCTCGACGACCACGGCGGCGAACTCGGCCCCGCCGGTGGTGGGCGAACCCAACGAGTTGTCGGCATTGGTGGAGAGGGTCCCGCGGCAGACCACCGGGCCTACGCCCAAGGCGCTGGAGTTGTAAACGTGCAACTGGGCGCCGGTCTCCACGGTGGTGCCGCCGGAGTAGCTATTGGTCCCCGAGAGGTTCAGCTGCCCCCCGCGGACGTGCACGTGGCCGGGGCCGGCAATGTTGCCAAAGAAGTCCATGGCGTTGTTGGTGGTGGGGTTGAAGTCGAGCTCGCCGTTGAGCGTCAGCGTACCGCCGGTCCACTCGTACACGTTGGCTCCCTGGTGTACACGCAGGTGTTCGTGCTCGACTCAAAGGAGTACCTCCCCGTGATCATGATGCCACGGTTGTAGGGGTTGTTCAGCATGTCCTGGGTGAAGGCATAGTCCAGCACGACCGAGACACGCTTGCCGATGTCCCCGGAGGTGACCTGGAGCCTCTCGCTGTTGGTGAAGGCGGGAGTGAGGTTGCGCGGGTGGACCTCCTTGCCGTCGCTTGGCCGGACCCACGGAACCGAATTGGCCTCATCCAGTACCTCATCGCCTGTATGAGGAATGCCGTCGGAATCGGTGTACCAGGTCTGGGCGTAGGCGTAGGTGGCGGCCGATCTGTCCTTGCTCCAGGCGAACTCGTAGAAACTCTCTCCGTCGCCCTCAGTCCAATCGGTCAGGGAAGTGATGGTGCTGACCGGGAAACTCTTGTCCACCGCCTCGGTGGCGATGACCACGGAAAACTCAAAGACGGGGTAGTAGCCAGCGGGGAGGTTCTGATCGGCGATCCACTGTTCTATCGCGTTCATGTCCCAGCCGTACATGGAAATGTCGTTGTGATTCCCCAAACGAATCACGCTATCGCCGTCCGCCACGGCCCAACCCCCGGCACCGGCGTACCACTCGCCGTCGCCCGGGGCACGGCGCATGGGCTCGGCGTCCTCACCGCGCCTGGGCTCGGGATACCCACTGACGCTGGTGTCCTTGGTCACCGTGAAGGTCCCGATGGCCGTCTCGTCTGCCACGGCCATTCCCCAGCAGACCAGCACGGTCATGCTCAAGACAAATGGGATCAGCGCTCTTCTCATCGGAGTTCTCCTTATGCCGTTACCGCCCGCAAAAAAAAGCATCCACTCATACCCATCGGTGCATACACACAAACACTATACCTTCGGCCCTCTGCTCAGGCCGCTGGCATGCTCGACACAGCACTCTAGACCAAAAACCAGATGTGAGCGCCAATCAACTCTCTTTCAGCAGTTGCCGGCGACACAGGCCCGACATCTGTCATTTCCCTGCAAGTCTGTTCGCCCTGGTAACTTCCGTACCACCTATTGGAGCTGTAAATCCTCCTGATTCGCGCGAGCTAGTGGTCTATTTATACCACGAGCCAGCCAGTTTGTCAAGCACCTGAGCAAGAAGTAGCGGACATCTCACTCCGGTCTTGTCCGCCCGCGTCGCCCAGTTGATAATGGCCCCTTGCCAGCCCATCCTCACGGCTGCCTGAGGAGAGCGCAGATGACGCCGGCCGGCCTTGCCGGGACATGGTTCACGCTGCTGCGGCCCTGGTGGCTCCTCGCCCTGTCCGCCAGCCTCTTGCCGCTGCTGGCGGCCCGCTGGGCGGGCCGACGGGGCCGGGGGGTGTCTCGATGGTCAGTCACCACCCAATGCGTTGTGATCGCAGCGGTTGCGCTCGCCTTGGCCGGGCCGCAGACCTCCCCTCTGGGCCGGGCCAAGCTGCCCTGCCTGCTGCTACTGGACGCCTCGGCATCGGTCCGGGGCCAGGACTGCCCGGCCATGCCCGCCGGAACGGCCGTCGATCGGGTGTACTTCGCCGCGGGCCTGGGGCGAGTCCGTCCCGCCTCGGGGGCCTCCACCAACGCCGCGCCGGCCCTGAGGCTCATCGCCTCCCGCTCGTCCGCCGACCTGGCCGTCGCCATAATCGCCACCGATGGCCGCTTCACCGACCCGGACGCCTGGCCGGCTGCCGCCCGGGCCGTCGCCGCCACCGAGCTGAAGCTGCTGATCGTCCCCATGGACCGCCCCGTACCCGACGCCCGCATCGCCCACCTGGCCGCAAGGCACCGGGACGGCCGAGTGCAATTGACGGTCACCGCGGTCGCCAATGCGCCGTTGCGGCGCCGGCTCGTCCTGCGCCGCACCGGCCGGGGTGTGCCCCTGCTGGAGCGGACGCTGACCTTGCTTCCGGACGCCCCGGTCACGCTTCGGTCGGCCGATACCCTCCTGGCCGATGCCGCCGAGTACACCGCCGAGCTCAGCCCCGCCGACCGGCTCGGCGAGAACGACTCCGCCAGGGTCTTGGTCTTGCCCGCAGAGCTGAAGCTCACCGCCGTCGGCCCGAGCGGTCCCCTCCGGCACCTGCTTGGGTCCCTCGGCCGGAAGGTCACCTTCCTGGGCGATTTCGGCGAGCTGCCCGCCTCGGCCACGTCCCTGGCGGCCTACGCCGGCATCGTACTGGCCGACGCCACCGGCTCGGCCCTGACTGCCGACCAGCGGCGCGCCTTGGCCGAGTACGTCCGCAGTGGGGGCGGGCTGGTCCTCATCGGCGTCGGGCCGCACCGCAAGCCGGCTGACCGCCAGGACCCGCTGAACCAGGTGCTGCCGCTGGTGGCGAATCCCTTCCAGCGCCGCCCGCTGCACCTGCGGGTGCTGCTGGACTGCTCCGGCTCGATGGCCCAGCCCGCAGCCGGCCCGAAGGGGCCGCGGCAAATAAAGTTCGACCTCGCAGCCCAGGCCGTAGTCGCACTCAAAGAACACCTCACGGCCAAGGACCGGCTGACCGTCATCACCTTCGCCGATACCTCGCGCGTGCTCTATCGCGCCGCCGGCCCGCCGGACTTCGCCGCCCTGCGCCGCCTGCTCGGCCAAGTCAAGCCCGCCGGCAGCACCAACGTCACGCCGGCGCTGGCCGAGGCACTCCGCAGGCCGGCCGCGCCTGGCACCCGGCCCATGCTGCTGGTGCTCTCCGACCTCCAGACGGAAGCCTTCGACCCAGCCGGTTGGGCGGCCAAGCTCCGGCAGGCCAAAGCCCACCTGGCGGTGGTGGCGATCGGCAAGGCGCACCCCGGCCCCCAGGCCCCGCCCCTGAAGACCCTCACCGACCTGCTCAAAGGTGCCAGTTATGTCCGTCGGGACGACCTGGCCGGCCTGGCCAGGGTCTTCGCCGCCCTCGTCCGTGCGGGCCGGGGACCCATCCTGCACCGCCAGCGCAGCCCACTGAGCATCGTGGCCCCGCTGTTCGGCACGGGACTGACGGCCCTGCCGGCCGTTGAGGCCCACCTGCTGACCGCCGCACGCCCGGGTTGCGAGCTGCTCGTGCGCACTACCGGCGGCGAGCCCGTTCTGGCCCGCAGGCAGGCAGGGATCGGCAGGAGCGTTTCGCTGGCCCTGCCCATCGAAGGCCTCAACGCCGCCTGGGTAGCCGATCCCCGTGCCGGGCGCCTCCTGTCTGGCGCGGTGCGCTGGACGCTCCGAGCCGGCAACGACCCGCGATTCGACGTGGAACTGACCCGCCGGGCAAACCGACTGCACGTGACCGTTTCGGCCCGAGAGGAAGGCAGGGGCATCGATGGCCTGCGGCTCGGCCTGGAGGTCTGGACAGGCCGGCGGAGGGTCTCGACCACGCTGCACCAGGCCGGCCCCGGCCTGTATCGCGCCAGCGTGCCCTGCCCGCCCGACGTGCCCGCCGCCGTGGCCGTGCGCGACGCACAGGGCAGGAGACTCTGGCAGGGATCGGCCGCCGCCCTGGCCGGGCAGGAGTTTCGCGAACTCGGGGCGGACTACGAAACTCTCCGCCGACTGGCCGAGCTGACCGGCGGGAGGATCGTGCCGGCCCGAAAACTCCCCGAAGTCCTCCGTGCCGCACGGCGACGCCAGCAACTGCCGCTCTGGCCCTGGCTGCTGGGTCTGGCACTGGCCTTGATGCTGGCCGAATGGTGCCTGACCCACACCACCCGCAAGGCCAGGCAGGGAGCATGAAACACGAGGCAATGGGGCGCTGCCGGGCGCCAGGCGTCACGAGCCGTGGGCGGGACGGGTCGGCCTTAAACGATTCTCTCGATGAGCTCGAGCCCCAGGCCGACGAGCTTGCCCACCTGTTGGCTGCGGACGATCCGGCAGAGGTGCACCGCGGTACGACGAGGACCTTGGGGGTCTCGACCGGTGGGCAGGGCCATCTCCAGATACACCACGCCCGTCGTGGGCACGTCGTCCGCGGCACGCGTCACGACGAAGACACCATTGGCACTGACGTTGGTGGCGCAGCAGCGGGCGATGAAGCGCTGGTCCTCGTCGCGTAGAATGGCCGGCCCGGTCACCGCCGTCCTGGGACAGCGGCGCCGCTCGACGGTTCCGGTCCGAGCTGGCCCCTCGGAGTGGTTCACGAGTCTCCAGAGGTACCTTCGGCAGCCTGGGGGGGCACCTTGAGCACCGTCCCGGCGGGATCGGCGGACGCTTCGTGCGACGGCCCCGACGGTTCGAGCCCTGCTCTGGCGAGCCACCCTCAGGCCCGGTCGCGCGGCAAGGTTGACGACCGGCGGCGGAACAGCAGCCCCAGGGCCCCCACGGCGAGCAGCGCCATCGTGGCCGCATCGGGAACGCCCTGGTAGAGGTGGATCTTGCCGTCGCCGGCACCGATCAGCACGTCCAGCAGCCCGTCGCCGTTCCAATCGGTCACGAAGGGCCGGGAGCGTGGCGAGGCACCCGTGATCGCATCCACGGTGATGGGCACGCCGTCGGCCTCCACCTGGGAGTAGTCCCCGAACAGCGGGGCGGCGTCGGTGCCGACGTTGGGATAGAACAGCAACTGCCCGGGCAGGTTGCCCGTCAGCAGGTCCTTCCTGCCGTCACCGTCGAGGTCCATGATCACCGGCGTGGACTGCTGGTGGGCCACCACGAACGACCCGCCGCCCTCGACGCCGATCTCCACCCCCTCCTGGAAGTCAGGCTGCGTGTTGGAGCCCGCGTTGGGGTACCAGTACAGTCCGCCCGCCTCCTGGCCGACCAACAGGTCGCGGAGCCCGTCGTTGTCCCAATCCACCACAGTGGGTGCGGCGATGTCGCCCACGTCGATGTTGACCTTCTGGTCGCCCTCGAGGGCCTGGAGGAACGTCCCGTCGTCGAAGACCGGCTGGGCGTCGGTGCCGACGTTGCGATAGATCATCACGGTCCCGTCGAGCTGGCCCACCAGCAGGTCCTTCCGGGCGTCGCCGTCCCAGTACACCGCCCGCGGATACAGCCCCAAGGCGGCGCACGAGCACTCGTGGCCGACGTAGCCGACAGGATCGCCGCCTGAGGTCTTGACATATGAGTACGTCGAGAACACAGGCTCGGAGGGACTGCCCTGGTTGAGATACACGCGGACCGCCGGGCTGTTGTAGTTTCCGCCCTGGCCCACCAGGAGGTCCTTCAGGCCGTCGTTGTTCCAGTCCACGAACGAGGGCACCGAGTAGCCCGGCACCACGATGTCCGCGCCGTTGGCCTGGACGAATCGCTCCGGCCCGAGAACCAGTTCAGCCGATGCCGACCCAGCCGCCAGCAGCCACACCACAACCGCCGCACGGACCCGAAAACGAGCGAGCAACTCCCCTGCTGCGACCACCTGAGTACCCTCCCTTTGCGGCGAACATGGAGCGAGCATGTCCGAGCAATAATGCTAATCCGCAGGGGCGTTTCTGTCAACGCCCAAAAGGGCCCTTCCGGACCGACTGCACCCCCCTTGTCGGCGAGAGACGTTTTACTTTCCCGTCTCCGGTGGCACCCTACCCGCCGGCCTGGGCGGCGCCCGGCCCGTATATCAGCTACAGCATGAGGAGAACAGACGTGGCCATTGGAGACGTCCGGCGCCCGGAAGGACACGACTACAACGACCCGGAAACCAACGCCCACATATGGCAGGTCACCGACTGGCACGCCCACAGCCACCACCCCTGCTTCACCAACAGCGGACTGTGGGACGGCGGGCGCCGGCTGCTGGTGGCATCCCACCGCAACAACGCCCGCAACCTCTACAGCCTGGAGCTGGCCAGCGGCGAGTTGACCCAACTGACCGACTTCTCCCCGACCGACCGGCCCCGCTTGCCGGGGACCTTCGTCAATCCCGTCCGCGACGAGGCCTACTTCGTCAATGGCAGGCAACTTCTCGCCCTGGACCTCCGGACCGGCCGGCAGCGAAGCCTGTTCAGCGCCGAGCAGCTCGCCGGCCCCAGGATGAACCTCGGCTCGCACAGTTGCACCGCCGACGGCAAGACCATCCGTGCCGTTCTCAACGAGGACCTCTCCGAGAAGCTGCGGCTGGACCTGGGCCACGGCCACGTGGGCTTTCCGGAGTACAGCGCCGCCCGCCCGCTCAGCCGGGTCGTCGCCATCGACACCGACGCCGGCGGTGGCCGGGTCATCCACGAAGAGCGCTTCTGGCTGGGCCACATGAACACCTCCCCCACGCTGCCGGAGGTGGCGACGGTTTGCCACGAAGGCCCCTGGGCCAAGATCGACCAGCGCATGTGGCGGCTGGACGTCGCCACCGGCGAGGTCAGCCCTCTGCGCCAGCAGGTCGCCGGCGAGAGCATCGGCCCGAGGGGTCGTGCCTCCCGCAGGCCGTGGTTCGTGCGCACTGGGAGCCCCGAGGCGAACAAAAGAGAATGCATCCCGCCAGGGCCAGGGCCCGACGACCCTAGCGGCGGCGGAGAAAGGCCGGCAGCAGGGCCAGTACAAACAGCCCCATCATGGTCGGCTCGGGCACGGCCGACATGCCCCCGCCGTACTCGCCGCCGTCGGTAAAGCTGAAGTTGTCGGCCATTGCCCCCAGGTCCGCCACGCCGACGAGGCCGTCGAAGTTGAAATCGCCCTCCAGCCAAGTCGCCCCGGTCAGGCGATAGTTGTCCGTGAGGATGCCCAGGTCGGTGAAGTCCACCACGCCGTCGAGGTTGGCGTCGCCATCGATCAGAGGAACGAACTCGTTGGCCAGGGCGTCGGCACGGATGTTGAATCGCTGGTAGAAGCTCAGCGGCGTGGGTGCGTTGGTGTCCTCGAAGACCACCAGGCCGGCCTGGACCTCGCGCATAGTCTGCTGGAAGGCGCGCCTGGCCTGGTCGATGAAGACCACCCGCACGCTGTCGCCCTCGAGCAGGTCGTCCCCGCCGGCATCCAGCAGCGGGATGCTGTAGCCGCCGCCGGCGGCCGTGAGTGCATAGTACTTCAGCGGACCGGTGGGGCCCACGGCCAGCACCTGCACGCCGGGCACCTGTTCACCGGGCTGGTACTGCCCGTCGCCGTTGGTGTCCGTGAAGACCACGCCGGTGAGATAGGCGGTATCGACCGGCGGGTCGGGGTCGTCGTAGCCCTGGGCGACGAAGGCGTCCGAGCCGAACTTGATGGTCCAGAAATCGGTCCAGCCGCTGGCGTTGGGCCGGCGGCTGATGTATCCGACGCCGATCTCGCGCCAGTACGAATGCAGCAGGTTCCTGCGGTTGCCCCGGCCGGGGTACCCGATGTCCTTGAACAGATCTTCGTGGACCTCTTCAGGGCTGTAGGCCCCGGCGGGCTTGCTGGAGGTGATGTTCTCGCCGACGAAGTGGCAGGGGTAGCCCTCGGCAAAGGCACGGTCATAGGAGGCGGAGTTGAAGGTATATCCGTGGATGGACTGGACGGTGTAGTCGTCGAAGAAGTCGAAGACGTACATGTCGTCGCTGTGGTTTCGGGAGGCGGCATTCAGCGGCCCGCTCCAGGCCAGCACCTGGCGCGGTCCTTGGTATCGGCTCCAGTAGGTTCGCTGATTGGTCACGCCGGAGAGCTTTATGCCCTCGCCGACGTCGTAGGTGCCGTTGGGAACGTCGTGCCGGTGCTTGTTCTTGAGGCCCAGGCGGTCGGCCTCAGCCTCGGGGTCCAGGCGGGCGCGGTTGATCAGCCAGCGCACCCATTCCTCTTCGACCGAGGGATTGCCGAAATCGAAGGGTTGGGCCGCCGGTGCCCGCCCGGCCAGCAGCGCGCAGCACAGCGCCGCCGGCCACGGGATCAGACGGATTGCCCTGCGCAGCCTCACAGTCGCGATTGCACCTCCGTTGCTCTGCCTGCCCACCGGGAAGCGCACGCCGTAAGATTCGCTCCCCCGCCTTACGTCCCTGAGCGGGAACTCAGACCTCTCCTACATCGGCGCCGAACCAGCGCCGCTCCAGCTATAGCAAGCAAAAGTGCCGTCGGCGGCCCGGGGACCAGCAGCCTGTCCTGGCCGGCCTCAACACCATAATTATCCGCGATTGCACCCAAATCGGCAATACCTACTTTGCCGTCGAAATTGAAGTCGCCGTGCACCCACGCCCTGCCGGTCTGGCCGTAGTTGTCCGCCAGGGCACCCAGGTCGGCGATGCCGACCCGCCCGTCCAGGTTGGCGTCGCCGTCCAGCAGCGGGCTGAAATCGGCCGCCAGGGCATCCACCCAGACGTTGAAGCGCTGGTGGAAGGTCATGGGCGTGGGACCGTCGTCATCTTCGAACACCACGTCGCCGCCCTGCACCGCGGCCTGGGCCTGTAGATACGCGTGCCGCACCGGGTCGAAGAAGGCCACCTCCACCACCTGGCCCTCCGCCAGGTCGCCGCCGTCGGCGTCGAGCAGCGGGATGCTGTAGCCCCCGCCGTCGGCGGTGATGGCATAGTACTTCAACTGCTCCCCGCCGCTCCAGGCCAGCACCTGCACGCCCGGCATCTGCTCGCCCGGAGTGAATTGCCCGTCGCCGTCGTCGTCGAAGGCCACGCCGGTGAGGTACACGGTCTCCGGCGGCGGGTTCGGGTCGTCATAGCCGCCCGCTCGGAAGGCATCAGAGGCAAAGTCGATGGTCCAGAAGTCAGTCCAGCCCTCCGCGTTCGGCTCGCCCGAATAGGCCCCAACACCCACCTCCCGCCAGAAGGAATGCAGGATGTTCCTGCGGTGGCCCCGGCCGGCGATGGGCGTATCCCGGAACAGGTCGTCGTGGACGCTCTGGGGCGGGTACTGCCCCGCATAGTTGTTCGTGGCGATGTTCTCGCCCACGAAGTGGCAAGGGTAGCCCTCGATATAGGCCCTGTCGGCCGGGGCGGCCCCCGGATACCCTTCGCCCGGACCGGGATAGCCGTGGCTGGACTGCTGGGTGTGGTGGCTGAAGAAACTGAACTGGTGCATGTCCTGGCTGTGGTTCCGGGCGGCGGCGTTGAGCGCCGCGTTCCACGCCAGCACCTGGCGGGGGCCGTGGTAGCGGCCCCAGTAGTCACGCTGGTCGGGGAGGCCCTGGAGGGTTATGCCCTCGCCCACGTCATAGGTCCCGTCGGGCACGTCGTCAGGGTGGGTGTTGAGCAGGCCCAGTCGGTCGGCCTCGGCCTCGGGGTCCAGGCGGGCGAGGTTGATGAGAAACCGCATTCGCTCTTCCTGGGCGCTGGGGTTGCCGAAGTCGTACAGCTCCGCCGACCACGCCCGGCCCGGCGGCACGGGGAACATCCCTACCACCATAACCGCCAACAGTGTAAGCAGGCATCGGGCCACGCGGCTCCTCCGTTTGGCCCATTATACCGGTCCCAGGGGCCATCGGGCGAGACTTTTCTGGCCGGGCGGGACGGTGCCTACTGCACGGGCCAGCTCGCGGCGCGAATCCACGGGACGACGTAACGTTCCACGAAGCCGCTGGCGGTGGTGCCGGCATGCCCGCCCAGGTGCCCGCTGCCGGCCATCTCAGCCCGCCAGCCCACCTGGTAGAGTCCGGGCCGGGGATACTTGAAGCCCACTGCACCGGCAGCGGGCCCCCGCACCCCGTCCACGTTGCCGAATACCGTCGTGCCCAAAACCAGGAAGCCCACGTCGCCTTTGGAGTAGAAATTCACAATGCCCTTGCGGCAGTGGGCGAGGGCCTTGGAAAGGTCGTAGCCACTGGAGATGCTGGCCGACAGCAGCACCAATCCCTCGACCTGCCGGCCGGGAGGCAGGGCCTCGGCGGCGAAGACAGCCACCCCGCCCCCGCCGCTGTGACCAACCAGGTGCACCGGCCGGCCCGGGTGTGTGTCCTGGTAGTCCACGATCATGCGGGCGATGCGCCCGGCTGCGAGGCGGTTGCCCTGCTCGTCCATCTGGTTCAGCAGCGGTCCGGCCAGGGGCACGGGCCGACCCCATCGATATATGGGCAAGGCAGCTTGGATGTCGGCATCAAGCAGCCCCTGGCGGACACTGTAGGATAGCGGCCCCTCGCCCTCGATGCCCGGCAGGATGATGACCAGCCCGTGCTCCAGCCGGGCTGGCCCCACATACTGCTCGTTGACGGGGCCGCAACCGGCCAGCCACACCCCGGCCCCCGCCAAGATGACGCCAATGCCTCTCACCACCCGATGACCTGTCGGCGACCATTTCACCACAGCCCCGCAGGTCCTTCAACCCTCAGCTCCTGCCGCCCGCCAGGCACGCACGGTCTTCAACCGCCGAAGGCCACCAGCTCCAGCGTCACCGAGAGGTCCTGTGGGCCTCGGCCTCGGGCGCTGCGGACCAGCCTGCCCGGCACCGCGTCGCACAGCCAGATCTTGCACAGCCGGCGGTGAGAGCCCCTGCCCTCATACCAACTGGCCACCCGGCAGTTCAGCTCCCTGCCGGCGACGGTGAGCCTCTCCCGGCTCCAGCTCGCCCCACGGGGAACGCCCTGGCCGTCCTGGCCCTCCGGCACGCGCCGCGGATACACCACCTGGGCGACCTGCTTCATCTGCCCCACGGAGGTGACCACCTCCAGTTTCACCGTCTCGTCGTCGGCCTTGATGACCTTCCGGGTCAGCGTGGCGCCCTCGGCCCCGCGATAGGTGGCGTACTGGCCCACGCGGGCGTCGGCCCAGGGCCCGTCCACCAATTTCGGCAAGACCTGCGGGCCTTCGTCCTCGCCATGCTCGACCGGCAACCCGGCGGTCTCAACGGCCCCCTGGTGGGAAGGCCCGGCCACTTCCTCCGGCCGGGGAAGGTCAGGCTTGACCACGCGGAGCCTGCCCTCGCCGACAGGCGCCGCCGCAGCCTTGGCCGGGGTCCGGCCCCGCTTCGAACAGCCGACCACCATGAGCACCACGCACACCCCCGCCGCCGCTGCGGCAAGCCATCGGCGCTTCATCGCTCAGCTCCTTCGCTTGAGGTACCTCTCCAGCAGCACGCGCATCTCCACGAAGCGCCCGGCGTGAGGGTCCGGCCTGTCCGGCGAAAACTGCCGGTAGCGCCGGCGGATGGTGCCCTCGGCCCGCCGGATACGCTTGCTCGTGATGGGGTGGGTCTGGAACATCTCGCCCACCCGGCCGGGCTCGCTGCGGCTCATCGCCAGCAGCCTCTTGAGCAGCTCCACCATGCCCCAGGGGTTGTACCCGGCCCGTGTCATATATCGGATGCCCAACTGGTCGGCTTCATATTCATCCTCCCGGCTGTAGTGGAGGTTGGCCAGAGCCGTGGCCAACCGGGTGGCGAGCTTGGCGCCCTCTGCCCCCTTGCCGCCCACGGCCGCCGCCGCCAGCTCGGCCAGCAGGGCCGCACCCATCTGCCGCTGCAAGGCCATTACGTTATGGGCAGCGGCCACGTGACCGGTCTCGTGACCGAGCACCGCCGCCAGTTGGCGCTCGTTCGTCAACTGCAGCATCAGCCCGGCAGTGATGTACACCTTCCCGCCCGGCAAGGCGAAGGCGTTGGGGACCATCGAGGCCAGCAGGGCATACTGTCGCGGCACCTCCTGCCGCTCCGAGACCCTGCCCACACTTCCTCCAACCTGGCGGATGTACCGCTGGAGTGCCGGCACCGGCACCCGACCGCCGAACTCCGCCTCGAATTTCGGGGCGGCCTGCTCGCCGATGGCGATCTCCTCGGCCGTGGAAATCACCCGAACCTGCCTCTCGCCAGTGGCGGGATTGACCACACACCCGACCGCCGTCACCGACACCGCCAGCGCCAGCACCAGCCACCATGGCCGCAGCGTCTTCATGGCTGTCCCCTTCCACTATCTAATACCGACCCCGCCGGGTCGCGCCCCGGCCCGCCGAAGCCGCTATGGCAGGCCCCAACCGCCAGCCCGCCCAGAGACACCGACGGTGGTGAGTCTACCGCCCCTTCGGGGCCTGTGCACGGCCGGATTTTTCGCACCCGTGCGGCCGTTTCGGCCTTGAAATCGGCCCTCGCGGAAGCAAAGAATGAGACAGTTACCGACCCATACGTAGCGGTCGTGCAGGGCAGGGAGGACCTAAGCCATGTCAGCCGACGGCCCCGTTCCAATGGGCCCCGAAGAGCTGGGCGAGCTCTTGCCGGTGGCGTACGCCACCTCGCTGGAAGAGGCCGAGCACTATCGGCAATTGCTGGAGGACCACGATATAACCGCGGTGGTGGACGAGGACTACAGCCCGACCACGCCGCCGCCCGAGCCCCTGCCCGTGGGCGCCGTGGCCGTGCTGGTGCCCGCATCCCTCCTGGAGGACGCCCGCGAGGTCATAGACGACTTCGAAGACCTCGACGTGCTGCTGGAACGGGATGACGAAGAGGAGCAGGAAGAGGAGGACGACGGCTACGGGGAGGGCGAGGAAGACCTCGAAGACGCCGAGCACCCCTATCCCTTCTTCGGCGGCGACCAGGACGACGAGGAGGAGGAACTGCACTGAGCGGGCCTGCCGGTCCACCTGCGCCCGGGCCGGTGGTGCGAAGGCTGCCGCTTGCCGTTGCTTCATTTTCTCTCCCGCTGCGCCGATAAGAGCAAACGGTCAAGCCGTACTGCACGGGAGAAATCGCCATGGCAAGTGACCGCAAGACCGAACTGGCCGAGAAGACCACCGCCCAGCAGGCCGCAGCGAAGCGAGAGCGCCGCAAGCGGGCCGACCGCCGCAGCGTGGTGGACCGCCGGTTGGGCCTGGACCGCCGGCGCGGCCCGGGACGCCGGCGGAGCGATCAGCGCCGCGCCGCCGAAGAGGGCGAGATGACCGACGAGCAGTTCGAGTTCATCATGGCCATCGACAGGTACAAACGCGTCAACAAACGCCCCTTCCCCACCTGGACCGAAGTCCTCGACGTCATCCACGCCCTGGGCTACCGCAAGGTTGCCGAACCGAAGGATTTCGAATAGAATACAGGTGATTCCGGCATCGCCGGCCGGCGCGGAGGAAGTTTGCCGTGTTCAACGTACATCAAATGGGGCTGGCGGCGCACAGTGCGCTGCTGGTGCTGCCGGTGGCGGTGTACTTCCTCCTGCTGGGCCTGCTCAACAGCCGGCCCCGACCCCAGCTCCTGGCCGCGAGGACGGATTTCCTGCTGCTGAACGGGGCGTTCCTGCCGGCCTTCTGCGTGCCGGTGGTCGGCGCCATGGCGGGCTCGACCTGGGCCCTGCCGCTGGTGCTGGGCGCGCTGGTGGGCCTCATGGCCCTGCTGGCCCCGCCGCGCAGAGGCAGTTGGGTCATCTACAATATTTCAGTCCCGCAGACCCTCCGGGCCATGGAACGGGCGCTGCGTTCGGTCGGCGAGCCCTTCCGCCGGGAGGGTCGGCGGATCGTGCTGACCCGGCGCGACGCCAGGTTCCGCCTGACGGCCCCGCCCCTGTTGCGGAACGTGTCGGTCTGGTCGGAGGGTGCCGACCGCCACCGGGCGGCCGAGCTGCTGGAGCCCGCCCTGCGCCGCGAACTGGGCCGGCTCCAGGCCCAACCTTGCCGACCGCATGCCGGAGATGGTTCGCCTCATCACTACCCTGGTAAAGTAGCCGCCCGGGCGCCCACTGCAAACATGGCGGATTCCGCTTGAAGCGGACCGGCAAACACGTACAATGGTCGGGCCGCATCGGCGGCAGCAGAAACAGACGAGGTACAACAGGAAAGATGAAGGCCGACGTCCATCCAAGGTACGAAGTAATAACGGTGACCTGCGCCTGCGGGAACACGTTCACCACGCGCTCCACCGTATGCAAGGACATTCGGGTGGAGGTATGCTCCAACTGCCACCCGTTCTACACCGGCCAGCAGAAGTTCGTGGACACTGCCGGGCGGGTAGAGAAGTTCCAGCGCAAATACGGCGGGGACTACTTCACCCGCCGCAAGAAGAAATAGCCTCGACGAAATCGCGGCAACGGGCGGCGGCGCCTGCGCGCCGACGCCCGTCCTGTTTTGACACCGGCCCGCAACGGCCGGCCAGCCCCGGCCCGGAGAGAGCATGGCAGACGTCCCGGCCAACCTGGTCGCCCGCCTGGAGGCTGCGGCTCAGCGGTACGAGCAACTGACCGCCGAGATGAACGACCCGGCGGTGGCATCCGACCCCAACCGCATCGTGGCCGCGGCCACCGAACACGCCAGGCTGGGGCGAATCGTCGAGCCCTACCGCCAATACCTGGAGCTGGAAGGGCAAATCCAGGACGCGGAGGCCATCGTCCAGGACGCCAAGGCCGAGGACGAGCTCAAGGCCCTGGCCCGGGCCGAACTGGAAGAACTGAACGCCCGCCGCGAGGCACTCATGGCCCGCATCACCGAGGCCCTGGTGCTCTCCGACCGTGCCGGGGTGGACTCCGTCCTGCTGGAGATCCGCGCCGGGACGGGCGGGGAGGAGGCGGCCCTCTTCGCCGCCGACCTGCTGGCCATGTACAACCGCTACGCCGAGCGCAAGGGCTGGAAGGTCGAAGTCCTCTCGGCCAATCCGACGGACCTGGGCGGCTTCCGTGAGGTCATCGTCAACGTCCGCGGTGAAGGGGCCTACCAGCACCTGGCCTTCGAGGCCGGCGTGCACCGCGTGCAGCGCGTCCCCAGGACCGAAGCCCAAGGCCGCATCCACACCTCCGCCGCCACCGTCGCCGTGCTGCCCGAGCCCAAGGACGTGGAGGTCCAGATCGACTGGGAAAAGGACGTGGTCGAGCACGTCAGCCGGGCCGGCGGACCCGGCGGACAGAACGTCAACAAGGTATCCTCCGCCATCCGCCTGGAGCACGTCCCCACGGGCATCACCGTCTCCATGCGAGACGAGAAGAGCCAGCACAAGAACCGCACCAAGGCACGCCGCATTCTTGCCTCGCGCGTGTACGAACACTACCGGGCCGCCCGGCAGGCCGAGACGGCCGCCGAACGCAGGAGCCAGGTCGGCTCCGGCGACCGCTCCCAGCGCATCCGCACCTACAACTTCCCTCAAAACCGCTGCACCGACCACCGCCTCAAGGGCCGGCAGAGCGGCACCCAGGACGGGGCCAACTTCAACCTTCAGCAGATCCTCGCCGGCGAACTGGACGATCTCATCGCGGCCCTCATCGCCCAGGAAACCGCCCGCCGCCTGGCCGAACTATGACACCAGGCATGAGTCGCCGGGTACCAGTAGGCACCAGGCATTGGACATCCGCGGCGATGTGACTCCGGCGTGCTGCCGTACGCCGAGCCCGTCCCGCCCCTCCAACACACGTAAATCGGCACCGAGAAACTCCTGTTCTGTGCCCGGCACGGCATCCCCTGCGTGTACGTCTCGGGCATCATGGCCGGCGGCAACGCCCCGGTGACACTGGCCGGGGCCGCCGACGCCAAGACCCTC